>NZ_LZJB01000193.1:0-1296 GCF_001666895.1 Mycobacterium sp. E3298 | reverse complement strand
CACCCGCTGCGGTCCACACGGTTTCCGAGCTGCGGACGAAGATCGGATCGGCGTCCACGTCGATCGCGGGGAACTCGCGGGCCAGCCGACCGGCGAAGGCCCAGTGCGTGGTCACCCGCTGCCCGTCCAGAAGCCCGGCCTCGGCCGCCAGGAACGCGCCCGTGCAGACCGTGACCACGCGGCGGGCGGTCGCGGCGACGGCTTTGATCCAGCCGATCAGCTCGGCGTCCGACCGCGCGGCGTCGACACCGCCGCCGCCGGGCAGCACCACCGTGTCGACGGGTTCGCCCGGGTCCGGCAGCGGCGCCGCGACGAAGGCCAGTCCCGTCGGGGTGGTGACGGCCTGACCGTCGATGGAGGCCAGTGCGACCTCGTACCCGCCCCCGGTGAGCAGCGACGCGCCGGTGAAGACCTCGTGCGGTCCCACCACGTCGAGCGCCTGTACGCCGGGAAAACCGGCGATGACCACCTTGCGAGTCATGCATCTAAGTGTTCGGCACACCCCGGGATGTCGTCTACGCCGCGCACCCCACCAATTAGGACACGGGACCTGACCCGTCGGGTCCGCGGCGGGCTTGGCAGACTGTGCGACATGGCACAGATAACGTTGCGTGGAAACCCGATCAACACCGTCGGCGAGCTGCCTACCGTCGGATCCCCGGCGCCGGCCTTCAACCTGACGGGCGGCGACCTGGCGGAGGTCAGTAGCGACCAGCTCGGCGGTAAGGCCTTGGTGCTCAACATCTTCCCGTCTGTGGACACCCCGGTCTGCGCGACCAGCGTCCGGACCTTCAACGAGCGCGCGGCCGCCAGCGGCGCCACGGTGGTGTGCGTGTCCAAAGACCTGCCGTTCGCGTTCGCCCGGTTCTGTGGGGCGGAGGGCATCGACAACGTGAAGACGGGTTCGGCGTTCCGCAGCAGCTTCGGCGAGGACTACGGCGTCACCATCAACGACGGCCCGATGGCCGGCCTGCTGGCGCGGGCCATCGTGGTGGTCGGCCCCGACGGCAAGGTCACCTACACCGAGTTGGTCCCGGAGATCGCCCAGGAGCCGGACTACGACGCGGCGCTGGCCGCGGCGGGCTGACCCAGCTAAGCCGTTCAGCGGCGGCCGTCCGCACCACTCGCCTGTTTGCGACGTGCTGACGTTCGCCACGTTGAGCTGTCCCATCGTGCGGCTTCCGTGTTAGCCTAGCCGTTCCGCCGGACGGGCGGTGGAACGCTCGGCGGCAAAGGAGTACCGGCGGTGAATGGCGGCAAGTTCGGTGTTATCGCTGGGGTGCTGGTGGGCGTGGT
>NZ_LZJB01000192.1:0-12041 GCF_001666895.1 Mycobacterium sp. E3298 | reverse complement strand
GGGGCCGAGCGGGGCGGCCGGGCCAAGGCCGGGATGCGGGCCCTTCACGGGCCGCGTCCCGCCCCGCCCGGGCAACCGATGTATGCGGGCGGCGGGCGCGCGCCGGCCGCGCCGCCGCCGCCCAACTTCCCGCCGCCGCAGCCCAAGATCGCCGGGGTGGCGTCGCCGCAGACCGAGCTGAGCCGCTCGGCCGCCAAGCCGCCCGAGGTGGCCAACCTGGCGACGAAGATGTTCCAGGCGCTCATGCCGTCGCGGTCCGGGGCGCTGCAGAAGCCCTCCGGCGCGCTGACGATCGGCCGGGCCACCGACAACGACGTCGTCATCCAGGACGTCCTCGCGTCCCGCCATCACGCCTTCCTGACCCAGACGCCGCTGGGCACCGAGATCCGCGACGCGCACAGCGTCAACGGGACCTTCGTGAACGGCGTGCGGGTCGGGTCCGCGGTGCTGACCGAGGGCGACGTGGTCACCATCGGCAACGTCGACCTGGTGTTCACCCGCGGCGAGTTGCTGCGGCGCACGGAGGCCGCGACCCGTTCCGGCGGCCTGGAGGTCAACTCCGTCTGCTTCACCGTCGACCAGAACAAGCAACTGCTCGACCACATCACGCTGACCGCGAGGCCCGGCACGCTGACGGCCATCATCGGCGGCTCGGGTGCCGGCAAGACCACGCTGTCGCGGGTGATCGTGGGCTACACCAGCCCCACGTCGGGCTCGGTGACCTTCGAAGGCCACGACATCCACGCCGAGTACGCGACCATGCGCAGCAGGATCGGGATGGTTCCGCAGGACGACGTCGTGCACCGGCAGTTGACCGTCAACCAGGCCCTGAACTACGCCGCCGAGCTGCGGTTGCCGCCCGACACCAGCAAGGCCGAGCGGGCTCAGGTCGTCGCCCAGGTCCTCGAAGAACTGGACATGACCAAGCACGCCGAGACCCGGGTCGACAAGCTGTCCGGTGGCCAGCGCAAGCGGGCCTCGGTGGCCCTCGAGCTGCTCACCCAGCCGTCCCTGCTGCTCCTCGACGAGCCGACGTCCGGTCTGGACCCGGCGCTGGACCGTCAGGTCATGCTGATGCTGCGCCAGCTCGCCGACGCCGGCCGCACGGTGTTGGTGGTGACCCACTCGGTCTCGTACCTGGACGTCTGCGATCAGATCCTGCTGATCGCGCCGGGCGGCAAGACCGCCTTCTGCGGCCCGCCCGACCAGGTCGAGGCGGCCATGGGAACCCGCAACTGGGCCGACATCTTCGCCAAGGTGGGCGCCGACCCGGACGAGGCCAACCGCCGGTTCAAGGAGCGCGATCAGCATTCGTCCCGGCCGCCCTCCCCGCAAAGCCCGGCCGACCTGGGCGAGCCGCCGAAGACCGACCTGTGGCGGCAGCTGTCCACGATCGCTCGCCGCCAGGTCCGCCTGGTCGTATCCGACCGCGGCTACACCATCTTCCTGGCGATCCTGCCGTTCCTCATCGGGGCGTTGTCGCTGACCGTGAAGGGCCCGCATCCCGGCCTTGGCCCGGCCGACCCGCTCGGCCCCGCGCCGACGCAGCCGCAGTACATCATGGTGCTGTTGAACATCGGCGCCGTCTTCATGGGCACCGCGCTGACCATTCGCGACCTGATCGGCGAGCGCCCGATCTTCCGGCGCGAGCAGGCCGTCGGCCTGTCCACCACCGCCTACCTGCTCGCCAAGATCGCGGTGTTCTGTGTCTTCGCGACGCTGCAGGCGGCGATCGCGACCATCATCGTGCGGCTGGGCAAGGGCGCGCCGACGGCGCACCCGCCCTTCTTCGGGAACTCCACCTTCTCGCTGTTCGTCACGGTCGCCGGGACGTGTGTGGCTTCGGCGATGCTGGGCCTGCTGTTGTCGGCCGTGGCGCAGTCCAACGAACAGATCATGCCGCTGCTGGTGGTGTCGATCATGTCGCAGCTGGTGTTCTCCAGCGGCATGATCCCCGTCTACCAGCGCTTCGGCCTCGAGGAGCTCGCGTGGCTGACACCGGCCCGGTGGGGCTACGCCGCGGGTGCCTCGTCGATCGACTTTCCGTCGCTGGTCAAGGTCAAACAGATCCCGACCAACGACCCGATCTGGCAGCACTCGAAACACATCTTCGTGTTCGACATGGCGATGCTGGCGTTCCTGTCCGTCGCCTACACCGGCTTCGTGCGGTGGCACATCCGGCTGAAACGCTGAGATGACCCAAGCCGCCGGGCCCGTCCTGACCGTTCGATCCGACCGATCGAAGGGCAGCTTCGCGGCCGGCCGCGACGTCGTCGTCGGCAGCGACCTGCGGGCGGACCTGCGGGTCGCACACCCGCTGATCGCCCGCTCGCACCTGCTGCTGCGCTTCGATCGCGGCAAATGGATTGCGCTTGATAACAATTCGTTGAACGGGGTTTACGTCAACGGCCAGCGGGTGCCGTTGGTGGACATCGAAGACGGCCAGACCATCAACATCGGCAAGTCCGACGGTCCACGGATCACCTTCGAGATCGGCCACCACACGGGCAGCGTGGGCATGCTTCCGCCCACCACGGAGTCGATCCCGGTGATCACGCCGCCCAGCGACGCGCAGCCGCCGGGCTCGCCGTCGACCGGACCGCGACCGCAGGCCCCGCCGCGGCAGCCCCCGGCCCAGCAGCCGCCCGCGCGCCCTTGGGCGGGCCCGCAGCGCACCACCGCCGTTCCCATCGTCCGGCCGGACGCCGCGACCCGGTCGGTGCCGCAGTCTGGCGGGCGCCCCGACTTGAGTCCGCCCACCCAGATCGGCGTGAGCGGCCAGGTGGCGGAGTTCCCCACCACGCGGGTGAAGAATCTGGGCCCGGATTCCCACCGCCCGACCGAGCGGCCGGGGCGCGCCGCCTGGATCGGGCGGGCGCTCGACAACGACATCGTCATCCACGACGTGCTGGCGTCGCGCCATCACGCGTTCCTCACCACGACCCCGGCCGGCCCGGAGATCCGGGACGCCAACAGCAGCAATGGCACCTTCGTCAACGGGGTGAAGGCCGCGTCCGCCGTGCTGTCCGAGGGCGACGTGGTGACCATCGGCAACGTCGACCTGGTGTTCTCCGGCGGCATCCTGGTGCGCCGCCAGGAGGCGGCGGCGCGCACCGGCGGCCTGGAGGTGAACGGCGTCGACTTCAGCGTCAACGGCAAGAACCTGCTCGAGAAGATCTCGTTGACGGGCCGGCCGGGCACACTGACCGCCCTCATCGGCGGGTCCGGCGCGGGCAAGACCACGCTGTCGCGGCTGATCGCCGGCTACGCGACGCCGACCTCGGGCGTGGTCACGTTCGAGGGCCACAACATCCACACCGAGTACGCGTCGCTGCGCACCCGGATCGGGATGGTGCCCCAGGACGACGTGGTGCACCGCCAGCTCACGGTGAACCAGGCGCTGGGTTACGCGGCCGAGCTGCGGTTGCCGCCCGACACCAGCAAGGCCGACCGCGAGCAGGTCGTCGCGCAGGTGCTCGACGAGCTGGGGCTGACCCAGCACGCGGAGACCCGCGTGGACAAGCTGTCGGGCGGGCAGCGCAAGCGCGCCTCGGTGGCCCTCGAGCTGCTGACCGGGCCGTCGCTGCTGATCCTCGACGAGCCGACGTCTGGCCTCGACCCGGCGCTGGATCTGCAGGTCATGACGATGCTGCGCCAGCTGGCCGACGCGGGCCGGGTGGTGCTGGTGGTCACTCACTCCCTGACCTACCTCGAGGTCTGCGACCAGGTGCTGCTGATGGCGCCCGGCGGCAAGACGGCGTTCCTCGGGCCGCCCGACCAGATCGGGGCGGCCATGGGGACCACGAACTGGGCGCAGATCTTCGCGAAGGTGGGCGCCGACCCGGACGAGGCCAACCGGCGCTTCCTGGCGCAGAACAAACCCGCGCCGCCCGCCCAGACGGAGGCGCCCGCCGACCTCGGCGCCCCGCCGCGCACCAGCCTGCGCCGCCAGTTCTCCACCATCGCCCGCCGCCAGGTCCGCCTCGTCGTCGCCGACCGCGCCTACTTCGTGTTCCTGGCGCTGCTGCCGTTCATCATGGGCGCGCTGTCGCTGACCGTTCCCGGCCACACGGGTTTCGGCTACGCCGACCCCACCAGCGAGTCCGCCGGCGAGGCCGGGACGATCCTGACCCTGCTCACCATGGCCGCGGCGTTCATGGGGACCGCGCTGACGATCCGCGACCTGATCGGGGAGCGCCCGATCTTCCGGCGCGAGCAGGCGGTCGGGCTGTCGACCACCGCGTACCTGTTGGCCAAGATCGCGGTGTTCTGCGTGTTCGCCGTTGTCCAGGCGGCGATCGCGACCGCGATCGTGGTGGTGGGCAAGGGCCCGCCGAAGCGGCCGGCCGTGCTGCTCGGGAACGCGACCCTGGAACTGTTCGTCGCGGTCGCGGCGACCTGTGTGGCCGCGGCGATGCTGGGCCTGCTGCTGTCGGCGCTGGCGCGCTCCAACGAGCAGATCATGCCGCTGCTGGTGGTGTCACTGATGGCGCAGATGGTGCTGTCCGGCGGGATGGTGCCGGTCACCAACCGGATCTTCCTCGACCAGCTGTCCTGGGGGGTGCCCTCGCGGTGGGGGTACGCCGCGCAGGCGTCGACGGTCGACCTGTGGACCGTCGCGCCGGGCCCGCAGAGCCCGCGGGACAGCCACTTCCGGCACACCTCGGGCACCTGGCTGTTCGACATGGGGATGCTCGCGCTGCTGTCGGTCACCTACGCCGCCGTGGTGCGCTGGCGCATCCGGCTCAAGCAGTGACGTCAGCCGTCCAGGCGCAGGCCTTGCGCCGCCGCGAAGGCCACCGCCTGCCCGACGTCGACGCGGGCACCCGTCAGCGAGGCGGTCCGCCACAACGCGGGATCCACGGTCGCGCCGCGCAGGTCGGCGTCGTCCAGCCGCGCGCCCGTCGCCCGCGCACCGGACAGGTCGGCACCGCGTAGCACCGCCTTGCGCAGGTCGGCCTCCACCAGGCTGGCCTCTCGCAGCCGGCAGCCACTCAGGTCGACGCCCCGCAGGTCGTTACCGCCCAGCACCGCGAGCGTGAAGTCGACCTCGTCGAAGGAGATCGGCCGCATCCGGCACTGCACGAACACCGAACCCAGCATGCTGCACTGCGCAAAGGTGCTGTGCCACAACGAGGTTCGCCGGAAGGTGCAATTGCGAAACGCCGACCCGCGGTGTCGGGACTCGGCCAGGTTGGCGCCGCTGAAGTCGCACTCGTCGAACACGGCCCGCTCGGTGTCCAGCCGGCTGAGGTCCTCGTCGGTGAAGTCGTGGCCGGTGAATTCCTTGTCGGCCCACCGCTCGGTCAATTCGCCGTCAGGCTGGCCAGTGCGTATTCGCTCACCGCGATCAGCGCGTCGGTCGCCGACCGGCGATCCCGTGCATCGACCGTGATCACCGGGATGTGCGCCGGCAGGGTGAGCGCCTCGCGCACCTCGGCGACGGGATAGCGCGGCGCGCCGTCGAATTCGTTGACCGCGATCAGGAACGGCAGGTTGCGGTGCTCGAAGAAGTCGACTGCGGCGAAGCTGTCCTCCAGGCGCCGGCAGTCCACCAGCACGATCGCCCCGATGGCCCCGCGCACCAGGTCGTCCCACATGAACCAGAACCGGCGCTGACCCGGCGTGCCGAACAGGTAGAGCACCAGGTCCTCGTCCAGGGTGATCCGGCCGAAGTCCATCGCGACGGTGGTGGTCCGCTTGTCCGGGGTGGCCTCCAGCGCGTCGACGGCGGTCGAGGCGTCGGTGAGCATCGCCTCGGTGCGCAACGGCATGATCTCCGACACCGCGCCGACGAACGTCGTCTTGCCTGCACCGAATCCGCCGGCGATGACGATCTTCGTCGAGGCGTGGGCGGGATCGGAGTACACCTCGGAGTGCGCCTCAGAGTGCCTTAAGGCCACGCAGCGTCCTTCCTATCAGTTCGTGGCGCTCATCTCTGGTCGAACGCTCGGACAACGTCCTATGCACCCGAAGGTAGCCGGACAAAACCAGATCGCCGACCAGGACGCGCGTGACACCGAGCGGCAGATCAAGCCGTGCGGAGATCTCGGCGACCGACGGGCTGCCGACGCACAGTTGAATGATCTTGCCTTTCGCGTCGTCGGGCGGCCACCGGTGAGCCAGCCCGGCCTGCAGCGTCTGGATCGGGGCTTCCACGGGAAGGTCGACGTCGGTGCCGGTCCGCCCGGACGTCAGGGTGTACGGGCGGACCAGGTTCCCTCGGCGTGCGGTCGGCTCAGCAAGGTGCCGGGGCTCGCGTTCGTCCATCGCGGCTCACGAGACGCCGGACCGGCGGGTGGACTGCACCACGCCCCCGACCCGTTCGACCAGGATGGCCATCTCGTAACCGATCTGACCGATGTCACACGACGTCGCGGCGAGCGTGGCCAGGTGCGAGCCGTCGCCGACGCGCATCAGCAGCAGGTAGCCGTTCTGCATCTCCACCACCGACTCGCACCTGGCCACCCTCGAACAGCTGCGCGGCGCCGGTCGCCAAACTGGCCAGGCCGGAGGCGACCGCGGCCAGCTGGTCGGCGCGCTCGCGCGGGAGATGTTCGCTGGCGGCGATGGGCAGCCCGTCCACGGAGACCAGCAGCGCATGCGCCACGCCCGGGACCTCGCGGGCGAACCGCGTCACCAGCCAGTCCAGGGAGTTGTCGGGTGCGGTCATTCCTGCTCTGGCCCCTGGGTGTCGCGGGCGTGCACCCGGCCGGTGCGCACGCCGCCGAAGTGGCTGCTGAACGAGGCTCGCACCGCCTCGGGATCGCGGGCGGCGGCCGCGTGCTGCGGTTCGCGGCCGGAGTGCAGGCCGCCGTTGGGCTCTTGGCTCTCGTCCTCGTCGGGCCGGGCCGTCCCATTGGCGGCGCCGGGCACCAGCCGGGCACCGGGCGTACGGACCGGCAGGCCGTGCTCGGCGGTGCGCGACTCGACGGGCGTGTCCTCGGCCGCCGCGGCCAGCGTCCAGCCGCGGTCCCACACCGACTGCCAGTCCAGGTCGGGGCTGTTGACCAGGTCGTGCGGATCACCGAGCATCTCCGACAGCATCCGCCGGTAGATCACGTCGTCGTCAGCGGGAGCGGCTGCGCTCTTCGGCGCGGCCGGGATCGACGGGGCGGGCGCGCTCGGCGCCGGGCTCGGCGGCTTGTCGGCGGCCGCGGCCGGCTCGTCCGCCTCCCGCGACCGCGCGGCGAAGAACGCCGACGTGTCCGAAGCGCGGACGGGCTTCGGCTCCGGTTTGGCGTCCGGGGCGCTCGCCGGGGTCCCGCCCTCCCACCACGGTGTGGGCAGTTCGCGCCGCTGCGGCAGCGGCTCGGCGGGTTCGGCGGGCACCACGGTGATGCCGCTGGAACCGGGATTGCGGCGCGGCAGCAACGTGACCGGCGGCGCCGCGGCGGGGGCGTTGCGGGCCGGCTCGGGCCGGCGTTCCTCCTCGGGCGCGGCGACCGCGGCGGCGGGCTGCGCGCCGGGCGCCGAAACCGCCCGGATCCGGGCGACTCGGGCCTGCGGCGCCGAGCCCTCGAGAATCGTTGGGGGCAGGTAGATCTCGGCGGTGGTGCCCGAGCCTTCCTCGTTGGCCGCCGGGCCGCGCAGCCCCACCCGGATGCCGTGCCGGTCCGCGAGCCGGCCGACGACGAACAGGCCCATGTGGCGGGCGTTGTCGGGGCTGACCTCGCCGCCGGCCTGCAGCCGCATGTTGGCGATGCGCCGATCGGTGTCGTTCATGCCCAGGCCGGAGTCGGCGATCCGCACCACGACTCCGCCGTCGCCGCCGCGGGCCGCCGAGACGCGCACGGGCGTCGCGGGTGGCGAATAACGCAGGGCGTTGTCGATCAGCTCGGCGAACAGGTGGATGGCGCCGCCGGCGGCGGCGCCGATCAGCGTGCTGTTGTCGGGCAGCCCGGCGATCTCGACGCGGCGGTAGTCCTCGACCTCGGAGACCGCGGCGCCCAGCACCGTCGACAGCGGCACCGGGTCGCGCTGGTCGCGCGCGAGCTGCGCGCCCGCCAGCACCAGCAGGTTGGCGCTGTTGCGGCGCAGCCGGGCGGCGAGGTGGTCCAGCCGGAACAGGCTGTCCAGGCGCTCGGGATCCTCCTCGTTGCGCTCCAGCCGATCGATGAGTGACAGCTGCTGGTCGACCAGCGAGCGGCTGCGCCGCGACATGGTCTCGAACATGTCGTTGACCAGCAGCCGCAACCGGGCCTCGTCGCCGGCGAGCAGCAGGGCCTGGGTGTGCAATTCGTCGACCGCGTGGGCGACCTGGCCGATCTCCTCCGTGGTGTACACCGGCAGCGGCTGCGGCGTCGGCTCGGCGCCGCCCGCCTTGACCCGGGCGATCTCCTCCTCGAGGTCGGTGTGGGCCACCTTGAGGGCTCCGTCGCGCAGGACGCGCAGGGGCCGCACCAGCGCGCGGGCCACCAACAGCACCACGATCAGCGCGATCACGATGGCGGACAGCACCAGGACGGCGTCGAGGATGGCGGCGTTGCGCCTGTCTGCGGCCTGGGCGTGCACGGTTTTCGTCACCGCCGCGGTGGCGTCCTTGACGATCTGGTCGGCGATGTCGTCGGTGGTCTGTATCGAGCGCAGCAGGTCGGCGTTGTCGACGAGGACGCTGGCCGGGTCGGACATGATCGCCATCCGGGTCACCAGCTGCTGCTGCAGCGTCTTGGCTTCGGGCGAGCCGGCGCCGAGGACCTCGCTCATCCCGAACAGGGTCGACGGCTCGGTCCCGGCCAGGGTGATCATCGAGGTCCGCAATTGCGGCTCGGGCAGGTCGGCGCCCCGGGTGACGAGGATCTTCTGCATCGTCATCTGCCCGCGGGCCCCGACGGCACGGCTCAGGCCCTGGGTCTGGGCGCGGATCTTCTCGTCGTCGACGCGGACCGACGCGTTGATGACGTCCTCGGCCGTCAGCAGGATCGGGGCGTAGAGGGTCACCCGCTCCCGCAAACCCAGGCCGTTGTCGGTCGCCTTGTTCACCAGCATCTGACCGCCGTCGAGCAGGTTGGTCACCCCCGACCGGACTTCGGGGCTGACGTCGGTGTCGCGCAGCCGGGTGTCCAGTTCGTATTTGCGCGCCTCGAAGTTCTTCTTGGCCCCCTCCACGTCGCGCCCGGTGCTGCCCGCCAGCAGGGCGACGTCGAGGGCCGACATGTATTTGGTGATCACGGGGACCACGTCGGCGCGGGCCGCGGCCAGCCGCAGCCCGGCCGAGTTCGCCATTGCGCCCTGGATGCGCAGCCCGCCGAAGACCGTTGCCAGCACCAGCGGCACCAGCACGATCGCCAGGACCTTCCACCGGACCGGCCAGTTGCTGAGCGACCAGGCCGGTGGGCGTTTGGCCGGCGCCGACTCGGCGGCGCCGGGCGGCGGGGACTCGGGGACCGCCTCGGCAGGGGTGGCCGGGCGGGCGAACATGGTCACGTCGGCACGGCCGCGCGACCGGCCGCTGCGCTGATGCTCAGCGCTCGAGAAAACGAGAGGCTCATGAGACTTCCTGCTTTATCCACCCGTGCCACGCCAGATGGGCGCGAGCGCGTCAACGTGGCAATCCGACGAGTATGACAGCCCGCGGCCCAGGTCACCAGAATCCGTACTGAGCAGACAGGCCTCTCCAAGGTGCACCGGCGCGCGGGCCGACGATCCTGGCAAACCCGCTAGGCGTGGCGCAGGACGGCGACGAGGAAATCCGACTCATCGGTGAACGGGCGCAGGTCCCAGGTGGACAGCAGCAGGTCGGGCTCGAGCCCGGCGGCCGCCGCGTCGTCGAGGAACTCGGCGAATCCGTAGTCGCGGCCCGCGCCGAAGCCGATCGCCGCCCGACCGTCGTCCCCGAGGTGGGCCCGCAGCCGGCCCAGCACCCGGCGCCGCGTGCTCGGCGCCAGGAACGTCATCACGTTGCCGGCCGACACGATCACGTCGAACGGCTCGGCGATGCCGCGGGCGGGCAGGTCGAGCTCGGCGAGGTCGCCGACGAGCCAGCGCGGCCCGGGGTGATCCTGCTCGGCCGCTTCGATCAGCGCCGGGTCGACGTCGACGCCGACGACCTGGTGACCGGCGGCGGCCAGGTACCCGCCCAGCCGGCCGGGGCCGCAGCCGGCGTCGAGGATGCGGGCGCCGCGCGGTGCCATCGCGTCCACGAAGCGCGCCTCGCCGGCCAGGTCGTCACCGGCGCGGGCCATGGCGCGGAACCGCTCGATGTACCAGTGCGAATGTCCCGGATCGGCAGCGACTTTCCGCATCCAGAGGCTCTGCTCGACCATGCGACCATTATCGCGTTGTGTTCAAGCTGATGTTCTTCTCCCCGCGCATCGCCCCCAACACCGGCAACGCCATCCGGACGGCGGCGGCGACCGGATGCGAACTGCACCTGGTCGAGCCGATGGGCTTCGACCTGTCCGAACCGAAGCTGCGGCGGGCCGGGCTGGACTATCACGACCTGGCGTCGGTGACGGTGCATCCGTCGCTGCCGGCCGCGTGGGAGGCGCTGTCGCCGGAGCGGGTGATCGCCTTCACCTCGCACGCGCCCACCTCGTTCGCCGACGTCCGCTACCGGCCGGGCGACGTCCTGTTGTTCGGTCCCGAGCCGACCGGACTGGACGCGGCGACGCTGGCCGACGAGCACATCACCGAGCAGGTGCGCATCCCGATGCTGGCGGGCCGGCGCTCGCTGAACCTGTCCAATGCCGCGGCCGTCGCCGTCTACGAAGCCTGGCGGCAGCAGGGTTATCCGGGCGCGCTGTAGCGATGAGTTGTGCGACCGACGGGAGTCAGCATTGATATGCCTACCTTCATCACCATCGGTTACGGCGACGAGGCCGGATACCACCAGTTGAGCGCGCACCGCAGACGCGCCGCGCACACCCGCGACGACGAACTCAGCGCGTCCGGCGCGCTCGTCGCCCGGGCCGGAAACCCCGTGCAGGTGCGCAACCCGGACGGCGCGGGCGTGCGGATCGAGCCGGGCCCCTTCCTCCGATCGGCTCTGCCGATCGCGGGATTCGCGGTCATCGAGGCCGACGATCTCGACACGGCGATCGAGCGCGTCAGCCAGACGCCGTGTGCGGTCGCGCACGGGGTCGTCGAGGTTTGGCCTCTGCAGACCTGACTACCAGGTGTTCCAGTGGGTGAGCTGCTCGGCGGGCAGCCGCTTGGCCGGGCGGAAGTCGGTGCCCTTGGTGTAGGCGATCGGGAACAGCCCGCCCTGGCTGTACTCGTCGTACGGGATGCCCACCACGTCTGCGACCTGCTTTTCACCGTCACCGAGCAGGTGCAGCGTCGTCCAGCACGACCCCAGCCCGCGGGAGCGCAGCGCCAGGCAGAAGCTCCACACCGCCGGGAACAGCGACGCCCAGAACGACACGCCGCCCAGCGGCTGCTTCTCCTCCCGGCCGAAGATGCAGGGAATCAACAACACCGGCGCCTCGTGCATGTGCTCGGCGAGGTAGGTCGCGGAGTCGCGCACCTTGCCCATCCGCTCCCCGCGGGTGTCCCCGTCGGCGTATTCGGGCGCGGGTGAGCTCAGGTAGGCCCGGGCGTTCTTCAGGTAGACGTCGGCGATCGCCTTCTTCTTGTCCGCGTCCTCGACGAACACCCACTGCCAACCCTGCGAATTGGATCCGGTGGGCGCCTGCAGCGCCAGGTCGAGGCATTCCATCAGCACATCGCGTTCGACCGGCTTATCGAAGTCCAGGCGTTTGCGGACCGAGCGGGTGGTGGTGAGGACTTCGTCGACGGACAGGTTGAGGGTCATGTGCTGGAGACTACCTGCGGGCCCATGAGCGGCGAACTGGCGCAAGAGGTTTCCGACGGGCCGGCGCCGCAGGCACCGAGCGTGAATCCACGGTGGGAATTGGGTCGAAATCCCGCAGCGGAGTGCACGTGCGGCGCCGTCGTCTCCGTCGCGCTCGGTCAGGTCAGGACGGGGGCGGCGGGGCCGGCTGGTCGGGCGGAATCGCCCCACCGCAACCACCGGGCTGGTGCGCGGCCAGGTCCAAAACGCCAGCGGCGCAGTCACCGTCGTCGCCGAGCGGCTGGGG
>NZ_LZJB01000191.1:0-5639 GCF_001666895.1 Mycobacterium sp. E3298 | reverse complement strand
GCGCGCCGGATCGCCGACATCGAGCCGCAACAGCCGCGAATCTGCCTGATATCCAACGTGTCCGGGGAGCCAGCCGGCCCCGGCTACGGGTCCGCGCGATACTGGGTCGAGCACGTGCGCCGGCCCGTGCGCTTCCTCGACGGCGTGCGCGCCGCCGAGGCCCTCGGGGTGACGGCGTTCGCGGAGGCGGGCCCTGGCGGCGGGTTGAGCGCGGCGGTGGACCAGTCAATGACCACCGAGCGGCCGATCTCGGTGACCACCCTGCCCAAGGACGCTCCCGAGGCCGAGTCGCTGCTGATCGCGGCCGGCCGCCTGTTCGCCGCCGGGGTGGCCGTCGGCTGGCCGGCCGTATTGGCCGACTCCGGGGGTCGACGCGTCGACCTGCCGACGTACGGCTTTGCCCGCCAACGGTTCTGGCTGGGTGGCACGCAGGATGTGCTGCGCCCCAACGCGGCCCGGTCCCCGAATCTGGCCGAGCAGCTACACCGCCTGGCGCCCGAGGAGCAACAGCGGCGGCTGGCCGAGCTGGTCTGCGAGCACGCGGCCGCCGTCGCGGGACATCCGGACGCGCGGGCCATCGGTCGCGACCGCGCCTTTGCCGACCTGGGCTTCGACTCGATGACCGGGGTCGAATTGCGCAACCGGCTCACGACGACGACCGGGTTGGCGTTGTCGCGAACCCTGATCTTCGACTATCCCACTCCCGCCGCGCTGGCCGACCATCTGCGCCAGCAGCTAT
Organism: Mycobacterium sp. E3298; assembly: GCF_001666895.1. Lineage (NCBI taxonomy): Bacteria > Bacillati > Actinomycetota > Actinomycetes > Mycobacteriales > Mycobacteriaceae > Mycobacterium > Mycobacterium sp. E3298. The sequence continues at coordinate 4,900 of NZ_LZJB01000191.1, read as the reverse complement.
TCCGCGGCGAGGACCGGGAATCGGACGAGGAAAAGGTGTGGTCCTCGCTGCGCAACATTCCGCTCGCCGAGCTGAGGAGGACCGGATTGCTCGACAAACTTCTCCTGCTCGCCGGCGGCCCGGAAAGCGTTGTGGCCCAACCGGTCACCGATCCCATCGACTCGCTGAGCCCCGACGCCCTCATCGCGATGGCACTGAAAAACCAGGACTCCGAATGAAAAAATGCCGAAGCAATAAGACACATGTCGAATACTTCAAACTTTTGCCGAATTACCGCCGATTGCTTAAACTTCGGAAATCGGCGAATGTCCCATTCGAGCTGGGACGCGGGCAAAAGGGTTGGGCATGAGCGTCATCGCGGGTGTTTTCGGAGCGTTGCCCCCGCATCGTTACAGCCAGGCCGAAATCACGGACCAGCTCGTCGAATTGCCGGCTCTGGCCGAACACGAGGAGATCGTCCGGCGGTTGCACGCCGCCGCCAAGGTCAACGGCCGCCACCTGGTCCTGCCGCTGGAGCGCTACCCGTCGCTCACCGATTTCGGTGAGGCCAACGAGGTGTTCATCGAACACGCCGTCGAACTGGGCTGCGAAGCGTTGCTGGGGGCGCTCGAGGAGGCCGGCCTGCAGCCACGGGACATCGACATGATCGCCACCACCACGGTCACCGGGGTGGCGGTCCCGTCGCTCGACGCGCGGATCGCCGGACGGCTCGGCCTTCGCCCGGACGTGCGCCGGGTGCCGCTGTTCGGGCTCGGTTGCGCGGCCGGCGCGGCGGGGGTGGGCCGCCTGCACGACTACCTGCGCGGCGCCCCGGACGGCGTCGCGGTCCTGGTGTCGGTCGAGCTGTGCTCGCTCACCTTCCCGGCGGTCAAGCCGACCGTGTCCGGCCTGGTGGGCACCGCGATGTTCGGGGATGGGGCGGCCGCCGTGGTCGCGGTCGGTGACCGTCGCGCCGAACGGCTGAGCCCCAGCGGGCCCGACATCGTCGATTCCCGCAGCCGGCTGTATCCCGAATCGCTGCACGTCATGGCCTGGAACGTCAGCTCGGCCGGGCTGCACCTGGTGATGTCGCCGGAGCTCACCAACTTCATCGACCGTTACCTGGCCGACGACGTCGGCCGCTTCCTGAGTGCCCACGGGCTGACCAAGGACGACGTGGGCGCTTGGGTGGCGCACCCCGGCGGCCCCAAGGTCATCACCGCGATCGGCAACGCCCTCGAGTTGCCCCCGGACGCCCTCGAGCTGACCTGGCGCTCGCTGGGCGAGGTCGCGAACCTGTCGTCGGCGTCGGTGCTGCACATCCTGCGCGACACCATCGCCAAGCCGCCGCCCGGCGGGGGCCCCGGGCTGATGCTCGCGATGGGCCCGGGATTCAGCGCCGAGTTCGTGCTACTGAGCTGGCGCTAGGTCGGTGGTGGCGACGACGTCGACGGTCAACCCCGGCTTCGGGGACAACGCGGCAAGGTTGGCCGCGCGGATGCGCTGAGGCGGCATCCGCAGTGTGGTCCTGGCGAGCAACCGGGCCAGCATCACGGTCATCTCGGTGGTGGCCATGGCCGCGCCGATGCAGCGGTGCAGGCCCCCGCTGAACGGAATGAACTCGTGTGGGGCGGGTTTGCGGTAGCCCGGGGCGTCGGGGTCCCACCGCTCCGGCCGGAATTGCGTTGGCCCGGGCCAGATTTCGGGGATGCGATGCGTGACGTATGGGCTGAAGATGAGCAGCCGGCCCGCCGGTATGCGGTGGCCGTCGAAGGAGATCTCGCGGATCACCTTGCGCGCCGAGATCACCCCGGGCGGGTAGAGCCGCAGGGTTTCCTGCACGACCCCGTTGAGGTAGGTCAACGCCGTCAGGTCGGCCGCGCCCGGCGGCCGTCCGCCGAGCACGCGTGCCACTTCGCGGGCCGCGGTGTCCCACGCGCCCGGCACGGAGAGCAGCGTGTAGATCGCCCATGCCAGCGCGCCGCTGGTGGTCTCGTAGCCGGCGGTGATCAGTGAGATGACGGCGTCGCGAATCTCGTTGTCGCCCAGCGCATAACCCTCGTCTCCGCGACCGTTGATCAGCATCGTCAGCATGTGGTCGTCGGGCCGGGGCTCGGCCCGCGCGGCGGCGACCTGCTCGTCCACCAGGGCGTCGATGCGTTTCCGGGCGGCCACCGCCCGTCGCCACCCCGGTGCGTTGAGCCGCCGTTGCAGCGCAACCGACTGCGGCAGTTGGTGAGTCAGGTCCAGCAGCGGCTGCAGCTGTTCGCCCAGAAAGTCCGAATGGGTGGCCAGGCGCGGGCCGAACAGGCTCTCGGCGGTGCTGCGCCGCACCGCCGAACGGCACGCGGAGTAGATGTCCAGCCGCTGCCCGCGCCGCCAGCCGTCGATCACGGCGTCGATGGTGCACACCATGGTGGCGACGTAGTCCTGGATCTGCCGGTGCCGCAGCCCGGGCGCGACGACGCTGCGCCGGCGCCGGTGATCGTCGCCGTCGCTGACGATCAACGCGGTGGGTCCGTCGACGATGGCGAGGTTCTGAAACGTCAACCGCCAGCTGAACGCGTCGGCGTTGGCGAACACGAACTTGTTCGCCTCGGCGCCCAGCAGGTAGGTGTAACCGTGCCGGCCGACGCCGGAGTTGATGACCGGGCCGCGCCGCCGGTACAGCGCCAGCAAGGCCTCGCCGGGCCGGTACCGCACGGGCGTCATTCCAGCGCCTCCGACAGCTCCAGCCAGCGGCCCTCCGTCTCGGCGACCTCGTCCTCGAGCGCCCGCAATTCCCGGGTGAGCCGCGTGATGCCGACATGGTCCGACTGGTCGTGGCGGGCGAGTTCGTGGTGTTTGTCCACGATCCGGTCGGCCAGCCGGGCGAGCTGGCGGTCGACGCCGGCCAGCTCCTTCTCGGTGGCCCGGCGCCGCGCCCCGGACATGCCTTGCGGCTCCGCGGGCGCCGGGCCGCCGTCCGCCGCGGCGCCGGCCTCGCGCGCCGCCAGCCGCAGGTACTCGTCGATGCCACCGGGCAGGTGCCGCAACCGGCCGTCGAGAACGGCGTACTGCTGATCGGTGATCCGCTCGAGCAGGTAGCGGTCGTGCGAGACGACGATCAAGGTCCCGGCCCACGAGTCGAGCAGGTCTTCCATCGCGGTGAGCATGTCGGTGTCGACGTCGTTGGTCGGCTCGTCGAGCAGCAATACGTTCGGCTCGGAGAGCAGCGTGAGCATCAGCTGCAACCGCCGCCGCTGCCCGCCGGAGAGCTCGCCGATGCGCGCGGACAACTGGCCGCGCCCGAACCCCAGCCGTTCCAGCAGCTGGGCCGGCGTCACCTCGCGGCCCTCGACCTCGTAGCCGCCGCGCAACCGGGCCAGGACGTCGGCGATGCGGTCGTCGGTGAGGCCGGCCAGGGCGTCGCCCTGCTGGTCGAGCACGGCCAGCTGAACGGTTTTGCCGCGCTTGACCCGTCCGGCGTCCGGCGCGATGGTCCCGGCGATCAGCCCGAGCAGCGTCGACTTCCCGGCGCCGTTGGCGCCGACGATGCCGGTGCGTTCGCCCGGGGCGATCCGCCATTCGACGTCGCGCAGCACCGGACGGCCGTCAAACGAGACCGACACGTCGAGCAGATCGATGACGTCCTTCCCGAGCCGGGCGGTGGCCAGCTTGGCCAGCTCGACGGTGTTGCGCAGCGGCGGCACGTCGGCGATCAGCTGGTTGGCCGCCTCGATGCGGAACTTGGGCTTCGAGGTCCGCGCCGGCGCGCCGCGACGCAGCCACGCCAGCTCCTTGCGCATCAGGTTCTGCCGCTTGGCTTCCGCGGTGGCGGCCAGCCGGTCCCGTTCGACGCGCTGCAGCACGTACGCCGCGTAGCCGCCCTCGAACGGCTCCACGATCCCGTCGTGCACCTCCCACGTCGTGGTGGCGACCTCGTCGAGGAACCAGCGGTCGTGCGTCACCAGCAGCAGCCCGCCGGTGTTGCGCGCCCAGCGCTGTTTGAGATGGTCGGCCAGCCAGGTGATGCCCTCGATGTCGAGATGGTTGGTGGGCTCGTCGAGGGCGATGACGTCCCACTCGCCGACCAGCAGCCGGGCCAGCTGCACCCGCCGGCGCTGACCTCCGCTGAGCGTGGATATCGCTGCGTCCCAATCGATGTCGGAGACCAAGCCGGCGACCACGTCGCGGACCCGGGGGTCGCCGGCCCACTGGTGTTCGGCCGCCTCGCCGACCAGCGTCCAGCCCACCGTGTGGGCCGGGTCCAGGGTGTCGGCCTGGCTGAGCGCGCCGACGCGCAAGCCGCTGCGGCGGGTCACGCGGCCCGAGTCGGGCCGCAGCTGGCCGGTGAGCAGCCGCAACAGGCTGGACTTCCCGTCCCCGTTGCGGCCGACGATGCCGATGCGCGCGCCGTCGTTCACGCCCAGCGTGACCGAATCGAATACCAGCTGGGTCGGATATTCGAGGCGGATGGCCTCGGCTCCCAATAGGTGCGCCACTGGCCCGACCCTACTGCGGCTACTCCAGGGTCAGCAGCGCCCGGTCGACTTCGCTCTGGGTCTCCGCCGACGCCTTGCTGGCCACCGCGTCCAGGAAGCGGCTGGCGAGGTCGCGCAGCTTCAGGTTGGTCTCCTGGGAGCGCCACACCAGGATGTCGAACGCCCGCTCGGCGGAGATGTCGTAGGCGGCCATCAGCACGCCCTTGGCCTGCTCGATTCGGGCGCGGGCGTCGGCCACCGCCGACAGGACCTTGTTGATGTCGGTCTGCAGCGAGTCGGTGACGTCGACGTAGAACCCGGACGTCCCGATCACGGTGCCGTGGTCGTCGAGCATCCGGTCGCCCGCGACGACGACGCACAGGGTGCGGCCCCCGGTGTCGACGATGCGGTGCCGACTGCTGAACGGCTTGCCCCGCATCACGCGGTCCAGGACGGCC
>NZ_LZJB01000190.1:0-26837 GCF_001666895.1 Mycobacterium sp. E3298 | reverse complement strand
GAGCTGCGCCGGGCGCTGGCGATGGTCAAGACGCTCGACGAACTCGATTCTCTGCTAAGCCAATTGGACGGCACGGTCCCCTTCCCGGACGCGGCGAGCGGCCCCCGGGGCCGGCAGGGGTCACCCGCCCGCGTGGCGCTGCCCGAAGGCTGGCTGACGGACCCCGACGACTGCACCGTGCCGGCCGGCGCCGACGTGATGCACTCCGGCGGCTGATCGACCGCTCGAAATCGCGTCCGGACCGATAACTCAGTACGATGTGGACCTTGCTGCATGGCGCGTTCTGGCGGATCGGTAACGCACCGCCGTCGGAGCGCGACAAAGGAGTGCCACCCACGGGTGGCACGAGCCGCAGCGCCGAGAATGCCGAGCGCTGGGACGGCATTGCGCACGGACACGCTGACATCCGCATCAGAGCTTCGGAGGCCGGTAGGACATGAGTGACGCCGAGGACGCCACTCGCGACGCTCGGCGGGCCGCGCTGGGCGCCGCCCCGTGGGAGCGGTTCTCCGAGCCCCCGTCCGACTACAGCCTGCACCTATGGCAGACCGGCGCCGCCGTCGAGACCGTCCAGCCGTCCGCAGCCGACGACGAAGGATCCGGGTCACACACCGGCGGCGGGCTCAGCGTCGCCGACCTGATCGCGAAGCTGGGCGCCCCGTCGACCGGCCGGTCCACGCACCGCCACGCCGAACCGGAGCCCGAACCCGAACTCGAACTCGAACCGGAGCCCGAACCCGGGCCCGCCGAGGCCGAATCGGACCTCCCGGTCGAGTTGCAGCAGACGCAGGTTATCGAGGACCTCGCCTACTCGCTCGACGTAATCTCGGAGCTTCCCGACCTCGAGGCCGGCGACGGCCGAAACGGCGACGGGCCGCCAGCCGAGGGAACTCCCGACGATCACGCGCGTAAACCGCGCCGCCGCCACCGCCCGATGCTGCTGGCCGCTCGCTCGGTGGCGGCGCTGTTTGCCGTGCTGGCCGTGGCGTTGACCGGCGGGGCGTGGCAGTGGAGCACGTCCAAGAACGCCCGGCTCAACACCGTCAGCGCGCTCGACCAGGGGTCGGATGACATTCGCGACCGCAACGGGCAATACGGCGACGAAGACTTCTTGATCGTCGGCATGGACTCGCGCGCCGGCGAGAACGCCAACATGGGCGCCGGTGACACCGAAGACGCCGGCGGCGCGCGATCGGACACGGTGATGCTGGTCAACATTCCGGCCAACCGCAAACGGGTGGTGGCGGTGTCGTTCCCCCGCGACCTGGCGATCACCCCGATGCAATGCGAGGCATGGAACCCGGACACGGGCAAGTACGGGCCCCTTTACGACGCGAAGACCAAGACCTGGGGCCCGAAAATGGTTTACACCGAGACCAAACTGAACTCGGCATTCGCCTTCGGCGGCCCGAAATGTCTGGTCAAAGAGATCCAGAAATTGTCCGGCTTGAGCATCAACCGCTTCATCGCCGTGGACTTCGCCGGGTTCGCCAAGATGGTCGACGCCCTGGGCGGCGTGGAGGTGTGCTCGAAATCCGCGTTGCACGACTATGAGCTGGGCACGGTGCTCGATCACGGCGGCCGCCAAGTCCTCGACGGCCCGACCGCCCTGAATTACGTGCGGGCTCGCCAGGTCACCACCGAAACCAACGGGGACTACGGCCGGATCAAACGCCAGCAGCTGTTCCTGTCGTCGCTGCTGCGCTCGCTGATCTCCGAGGACACCCTGCTCGACCTCAACAAGCTCAACAACGTCGTCAACATGTTCATCAGCGACACCGTCGTCGACAACGTGCAGTCGAAGGACCTGATCCAGCTGGGGCAGTCGTTGCAGGGGATGGCGGCCGGGCACGTCACCTTCGTCACGGTGCCGACCGGTGTGACCGACCAGAACGGCGACGAACCGCCGCGCATGGGTGATATGCGGGCGCTGTTCGACGCCATCATCAACGACGATCCGCTGCCCGAGGAAAACGACCAGAACGCAAAGAATTTGGGGACATCCGACGACAAGTCCGGTCAGACGAAGGCGCCCGCCCCCAAGCAAACGCCGGGCCCCACCGCGGCCCCGGAGGCCCGGCACGAGCAGGTGACCACGACCACGCCGGGCGACGTCACGGTGCGGGTGTCCAACGCGACGACGCAGAGCGGCCTGGCCGCCACGGCCACCAGCCAGCTCAAGCGCAATGGCTTCAACGTGATGACGCCGGACGATTATCCGAGCTCGATCAACACGACGACGGTGTTGTTCTCGGCCGGCAACGAGCAGGCCGCGGCGACCGTCGCGTCGTCGTTCGCCAACGCGAGGGTTCAGCGCGTTTCCGGCTACGGGCAGGTCGTTCAGGTAGTGCTCGGACCCGACTTCAAGTCGGTCGCCACCCCGCAGCCGAGCGGGTCATCGATCAGCCTGCAGATCGAACGCGGGTCCGGCAGCGCACCGGCCAAGCTCCCCGAGGACCTGACCGTCACCAACGCTGCCGACACCACCTGCGAGTAAGCGCTTTTGGGCGCTCCGCCGCCCGTTTTCGGCCCCGGGAACGTAGGCTTGGCGGTATGCGGACCGCCTACCACGAGCAGCTCTCGGAGTTATCCGAGCAGCTCGGCGAGATGTGCGGGCTGGCGGGTATCGCCATGGAGCGAGCCACCCAAGCCCTGTTGCAGGCCGACCTGGTGCTGGCCGAGCAAGTGATCTCCGACCACGAAAAGATCGCCACGCTGAGCGCCCGCGCCGAGGAGAGCGCCTTCGTGCTGCTGGCCTTGCAGGCACCGGTCGCCGGTGACCTGCGGTCCATCGTGAGCGCGATCCAGATGGTGGCCGACATCGACCGGATGGGCGCGCTGGCCCTGCACGTCGCAAAGATCGCCCGCCGCAGGCACCCCCAGCACGCGCTCCCCGAAGAGGTCAACGGCTACTTCGCCGAAATGGGCCGGGTCGCAGTCGAATTGGGCAACAGCGCGCAAGAGGTGGTGATGTCCCGCGATCCGGAGAAGGCCGCCCGGATTCGCGAAGAGGACGACGCGATGGACGATCTGCACCGCCACCTGTTCTCGGTGCTGATGGACCGCGAATGGAAGTACGGGGTGGCGGCCGCGGTCGATGTCACCCTGCTGGGCCGGTTCTACGAGCGCTTCGCCGACCACGCCGTCGAAGTGGCCAGGCGCGTCATCTTTCAGGCGACCGGAAAGCTCCCCGAAGAGGAGACGAAACCGGCCTCGCAATAGGCGGCCGGATCAGCCGAAGCGGCCGGAGATGTAATCCTCCGTCGCCTTCTGGCTGGGGTTGGAGAAGATCTTCTCGGTGTCGTCGACCTCGATCAACCGCCCCGGCTTGCCGACGGCCTCCAGGTTGAAGAACGCGGTGTAGTCGCTGACCCGCGCGGCCTGCTGCATGTTGTGGGTGACGATGACGATGGTGTAGTCCTGCTTGAGCTCGCTGATCAGTTCCTCGATGGCCATCGTCGAAATCGGGTCCAGCGCGGAGCACGGCTCGTCCATGAGCAGCACGTCTGGCTGCACGGCGATCGCCCGCGCGATACACAAGCGCTGTTGCTGCCCGCCGGACAACCCTCCGCCCGGCCTGTCCAACCGGTCCTTGACCTCATCCCACAGGTTCGCCCCGCGCAGCGAGTACTCGGCCGTCTCGTCGAGCACCTTGCGATTGCGCACACCCTGCAGCTTCAAACCGGCCACCACGTTGTCACGAATCGACATGGCGGGGAACGGGTTCGGCCGCTGAAACACCATTCCGATCGCCCGGCGCACGCCGACCGGGTCGACTCCGGCGCCGTAGATGTCCTCGTCGTCGAGGAGCACGTTGCCCTCAACGCGCCCGCCGGGGACCACCTCATGCATCCGGTTGAGCGTGCGCAGCACCGTCGTCTTGCCGCAACCCGACGGGCCGATGAACGCCGTGACGCTGCGCGGCAGGATCGACAGCGTCACATCCGCGACCGCGTGAAACGAACCGTAGTAGATGTTGACGGCTTTGAGGTCCAACCGTTTGGCCACTGACTGCTCCTACCTATGACTTCTTGGTGCCGAGCAATTTCGTTATCACTCGGGCCCCGACATTGATTGTGGCGATCACCAGGATGAGGGTTAGGGCGGCACCCCACAACCGATCCGTGGGGACCGGGCTCACGCCCGCGCCGGCGCTGGTCTGGTTGTACATCATGCCGGGTAGCGTCCCCATGAAGCCACTGAAGATGTCGAAGTTCATAGACTGCGCGTAGCCGACCAAGATCAGCAGCGGCGCCGTCTCGCCCATCACCCGGGCCGTCGCCAGCATGATGCCGGTGATGATGCCGGACAGCCCGGTGGGGATCACCACCCGCAGGATCGTCTTCCACTTCGGTACGCCGAGCGCATAGCTGGCCTCGCGCAGATCCACCGGGACGATTCGCAGCATCTCCTCGGTGGCTCGCACGATCACCGGGAGCATCAACAGGACCAGGGCCAACGACACCGCGAACTCGGAGCGGGGCATGCCCAGCGTGGCAACGAACAGGGCGTAGACGAACAAAGCCGCCACGATCGAGGGCACTCCGCTCAGGATGTCGACCATGAACGTGGCCAGCCTGCCCAGCGCGGTGCCGCCGCCGTATTCGGTCAGGTAGATCGCGAGCATGATGCCGACCGGGATGGAGATGACCGCACATACCAATCCCTGCAACAGCGTGCCCACGATCGCGTGGTAGGCGCCGCCGCCGGCCACGAAGGCGGTCATGCCCGCTTGCGAGTGCGTCCACCAAACGGTCGATGCAATCGCCCTGGACCCCTTGGCGACCACCGAGTACAGCACCAGCAGCAGGGGTGTCACCGCGATCACCATCGACAGCGAAACCAGTGCCAGCGCAACGTGATCCGCGGCCCGTCGGCGCCGGCTCGGCCGCGAGAACGTGCGCGGCTTCAGCGGGCGGTCCAGCATCGAGGTCATCGGGCGCCCCATCGGGTACCGGCCGCGGCGCCACGCGCCAGTGCGTCGACGAGGAACGTGAGCACGAAAAGCGCCAGCCCCGCGGCGATGTACGCGCCGGCCTTGTATTGGTCGTTGAATTGGGCGGCGGTGCCCGCAATCTTGGTCGCGACGGTAGAGCCCCCGTCGAACAGTGACCAGCCGAACATTGCCTGGGTGCCGCGCAGGATGATCAGCAGCGCGACCGTCTCCCCCAGGGCGCGGCCCAGCCCCAGCACCGCCGCGCTGATGTAGCCCGACCACCCGAACGGCAGCACGATCGTCTTCACCACTTCCCAGCGGGTGGCGCCGAGCGCCAGCATGGCCTCGATCTGCTCATGCGGTGTCTGGACGAACACCTCGCGGGTGACGGCGGTGATGATCGGCAGGATCATCACCGCCAGGACGATGCCGCCGGTGAAGATGGTGCCGCCACCGGCCACCGACGTGTTGCCGTCGGCGAACAAAAAGCAACAACCCAGCGATCGGTTGAGCCAGGTGGCGACGGGTCGCAACTGCGGCGCCAGGACGTAGAGGCCCCACGCGCCGTAGATGATGGAGGGAACCCCGGCCAGCAGATCGACGGCATAGGCCAACGGGCTGGCCGTGCGCCGCGACGAGTACTGCGTGATGAAGATGGCGACGCCCAGCGCGACCGGCATGGCGAGCAGCAACGCGAACGCCGACACGAACACGGTGACCTTCAGCAGATCGGAGATGCCGAAGTGCATCGCCGAGGTGTCGGTGGTGACCCAGTTGCCGTCGTAGGTGAAGAAGTTCTCCCGGTTGCGCTTCAACGCCGGTATCGCGCGCAGCAGCAGGAATCCGCCGATCGCGCCGATCACCACCACGATCAGGAGGCCCGAACCGTTGGCGAGCCAGCGGAACACCCGATCCCCGATGTGTGGCCGGGTCTGTCCCCACGGGTTGATCGGAATCAGCGGCGCCTCGGGGAACGGCGCGGCCACGGTCGCGCCCGAGCCGGCGTCGGTGGGGTTTGGCGTGGTCACCGTGATCCCGGCACAGTTCTGTCGCTCCTTACGCCCGGGGCCACTCGGTCACTGCAGGGCGTTGATCGCGGCAACCAGCCGCTCCTTGACCTTATCGGGCAGCGGAACATAGCCGGCCGAGGGAAGGTCGGCCTGCCCGCTGCCGGCGGCCACCGTGAGGAACGACCTGATGGCCCCTGAGGTGTCCGCGTCGGAGCCCTTCGAGCAGACGATCTCGTACGTCGCCAGAACCAGCGGGTAGGACCGCGGGTCCTGGGAGCTGTACATCGCATTCAGGTCGAGCACCAGGTCGTTGCCGGCGCCGACGAAATTGGCCGCCCGCACGGCGTTCCCAGCGGTCTCGTTGGTGAGCGGGATGACGCCACCCTTGTTGGTGCCGATTTGGGCGTAGGGCAGGCCGGCCTGGTCGGCGAAGCCCTTCTCGACGTAACCGATCGCGCCCGGGGTGGCCCGCACCGCCTGCACGACACCGGCCGACTTGGTGGCCCCCTCGCCGACCCCGCCCTGGAACTCGGTGCCCACGCCCTTGGTCCAGCTCTGCGGTGCGGCGGCCGTCAGAAACTTCTGCACGTTGTCGGTGGTTCCCGACGAGTCCGTCCGGTAGATCGGCGTGATCTTGGTGTCGGGCAGTGCGACGCCGGGATTGAGGGCGGCCAGGATCGGGTCGTTCCACGCCATGATCCGCCCGCTGAAGATCTTGGCCAGCGCGTCGCTGCTGACCACCAACCCCGGCACCCCGGCGAGGTTGTAGACCAGGGCGATCGGCCCGAACACCAGCGGCAGGTCCCAGGCCGGGTTTCCATCGCAGCGCGCGGAGGCCGGACCGATCTGGTCCGCGGCGAGCGGGGAATCGGCGCCCGCGAAGTCGACATGGCCGGCGATGAACTGCTCGCGCCCGGCGCCGGAACCGGTCGGGTTGTACGACACGCTCTTGCCCGGGCAGTACTGCCCCCAGACCTGGTTGAACAGCGCCATCGCGTTCTGTTGTGCCGTCGAACCCTCCGCCGTCAGCTTGTTCTTACCGCTGCACCCCGCGGTGCCCGTGGGCCCGGACGCGGCCGCGGGCGACGCCCCGCGGCGGTTCTGATCGCTGCCACAGCCGGTCAGCGCGCCGCTGCCTACGGCCACCGCCACGACCAGCGCGGCCAGCGCCCTGCCTCCCCTGTCGAGCCTCACCGATCTCGCTTCCTGACGCGTTGTCGTGCCCGCGTGCCGCCGGCCGTCTCCCATGAGGTTGCCAGGTCGTCGCGAATCTATGCTCCGCCGCAGCCCACGGCTACTTGTCACTAGCAAGCGCAGGTGAACAACCGGGGGCAAGAGCCCGCCTCCCGCCCATGGTCAGTCGGCCGAAGCGACCGCGTAGGCGGTGTCCACGCTGTAGGTGGTGAAACCCAGGCGCTGGTAGGTGCGCACCGCGGCGCGGTTGTCGGACTCCACGTAGAGCAGCACGGTCGGATCGGCCGCACCGGCCAGCCGGTGCGCCAACGACTCGATGCCGATGGCCGTCAGCATCTGACCCATGCCCCGGCCCTGCGCGGCCGGGTCGACGCCTACCACGTAGACCTCGCCCAAGCCGGGCTGATCGGGGTGCACCTTGGTCCAGTGGAAGCCCAGCAGCTTGCCCGCCTGTTTGGTATCGGAGTCGTCGAACGCCAGGAACAGACCGGCCGGGTCGAACCACGGTTCGTCGCGCCGCTCGGCCAGCTGGGCTTCGGTCCAGCCGCCCTGTTCGGGGTGGTCGGCGAAGGCGGCGTTGTTGACGCGCAGCAGCTCGGCGTCGTCGGAGGTGCCCGCGTAGGTGCGGACCCGCACCCCGGCCACGGGGCGCACCAAGTCATGGATGTCGCGCAGCGTGCGTCGCATCTGCAGCAGCTCGCGGACCGCAACCAGACCGAGCGCGGCCGCGGTGGCGCGGGCGGGCTCGAGCGTGCCGTGCGCCCAGAACCGGTTGCTTGCGGCGGTCTCGGCCAACGCCGCCCGCGCCAGCGCGGTCCCGAAACCTTGTCTGCGGGCGCGGGGGTGGACCACCAGTTCCGCCATCGCCGCTTCTGGGTCGCGCGACAGATTGAGGTAGCCGACGACCCCGTCGGGCCCGGTGGTCAGCAGGTGCCCGGTGCGGTCGTGCGGCAATTCGCGCAGCACTTGTTCACCGACGGGCGCGACTCCGTCGAATTCGGTTGCGGCCGTGATGAGTTCGCGTATCTGCCGTTGTTCGTCAGCGGTCAGCGTCGGGCGCCAGGCGGGCGCGGTCACTGACTGCGCAACGGGTCGCCCAGCGGCTGTTGCAAATCCTCGGAGTCGGACTCGATGTCGTCGGCGGGTTCGTCCTCCGCCGAGTCCGCGATCGGCGCGCGTCCTCGTGCCGGCCGGACGGCCTTGTAGCCGACGTTGCGAACGGTCCCGATCAACGCCTCGTATTCGGGGCCGAGCTTGGCGCGCAGGCGACGCACGTGCACGTCGACGGTGCGGGTGCCGCCGAAGAAGTCGTATCCCCACACTTCGTGCAACAGCTGCGCGCGGGTGAAGACGCGTCCCGCGTGCTGCGCCAGGTATTTGAGCAGCTCGAACTCTTTGTAGGTCAGGTCGAGTGGGCGGCCCCGCAACCTCGCGGTGTAGGTGCCCTCGTCGATCACCAGCTCGCCCAGGCTCACCTTGCCGGCACTTTCCTGGTCGGCCAGCCCGCCACGGCGACCCACAACCAGCCGCAGCCGGGCATCGATCTCGGCGGGCCCGGTGCTCGGCAGCAGGATCTCGTCCAGCCCCCAGTCCGCGCTGACCGCCACCAGGCCGCCTTCGCTCACAATGGCCAGGACGGGGACCGAACGGCCGGCGGTGCTCAGCAGACGGCAGAGTCCGCGCGCCGACGACAGGTCGGTGCGCGCATCCACCAGTACGGCGTCCGCTGTCCCGGCCTCGAGCAACGAGGACGGTTCCGCCGGCGCCGTCCGGACGGCGTGGGGAAGCAACGACAACGACGGCAGGACCGGGTCGGGATGCAGCTCCGAGGTCAGCAGTAATAGCTCCAACTAGCCCCTCCAACTCGGGAGAACGGCATCTTCACAATTCGCAACGCAACGACGCGTTAGTTGCCAGGTCATCTAACGATAACTTGCCACCTGCCACTTTGGTGCGGCGACGACGCAGTGTGAGCGCCGCCACCCGGGTGGTCCGCGACAGCTCGGGCTCAGGGTTACGCGACAATGTGCGGGTGCGCAAGGTGGCGGTGGCGGTGGCGGGCGTGGCGATCGCCGTGGCCGTGGTGGTGGCCGGGGCCGTCGCCGTGGACTACGGGAGCAGCATCTACGCCGAATACCGGCTGTCGTGCAGCGTGCGCAAAGCGGCCCATTTGCGGTCCGACCCGTTCGTCGCGATCGTGGCGTTTCCGTTCATCCCGCAGGCGATGCGCGACCACTACAACCAGCTGGAGATCAAGGCCAACGCCGTCGACCACGCGACGGTCGGCAAGGCCACCCTCGAAGCCACGATGTACTCGGTCGACCTGAGCCACGCGTCGTGGCTGATCGGGCCCGATGCCAAGCTGCCGGTGGGCAAACTGGAGAGCCGCGTCATCATCGACTCGACGCACCTGGGCCGGTACCTGGGCATCAGCGATCTGATGGTCGAGGCGCCCCCCAAGGAAACCAACACCGCCACCGGTGGCGTCACCGCGTCGGGCATCTCCGACAGCCACGGTGTGGTGTTCAGCGGCACCCCGCACTCGGCCGACTTCGAACACCGGGTCAGCGTCTCGGTGGACCTGTCCATCGCCCCGGACGACCAGGCGACGCTGGTGATCACCCCGACCGGCGTTCTGACCGGCGCGGACACCGCGGATCAACCGGTTCCGGATGACAAGCGGGATGCGGTGCTGCGGGCCTTCACGACCCGGGTGCCCAACCAGCGGCTTCCCTTCGGGGTGGCACCCAAGACCGAGGGGGCGCGCGGCTCCGACGTCATCATCGAGGGCATCAGCTACGGGGTCACCGTCAGCCTGGACGGCTTCAAGCAGTCGTGACCCGGTCATCGCCGGGGCGCGCGGGGTGAGCGGCACCCGCCGCAAATTTGATCGCCGTCGGTCATTCGGTAAGCTTGCCGACGTGCTAGCCCGCCTTGAGCCCCTGCTCACCCAACGCCGCGCAGTCGATCTGTGCCGCACCGCGGGCTGTTGCTGTCGCTGTAGCTGCTGAGTCGCCGCGCGCTTTCGCGTAAGCACTCGGAGCAACCCCGGAACGTTACCGAGGCCCGTCTCCCGTCGTTCGTTCCCATAAGCAACAGGCGTATCCAGGAGTAGTACCGTGCCGAGCAGCAACACCACCACCCAGCCAGACGTCGTCGACGTGCGGGGTCCCAGGTTCGCCGCCTGGGTCACGACCGCAGTCCTGGTGATCACCCTCGCCTTCTCCGCCGTCAGTCCGCTGGCGGCGGCGGCGATTCTCGGCGTCCAAGCGATCATCTTCGCCATCGGAGCCGTCGGCGGCCCGCGCAAGCACCCGTACGGGCGGATCTTCGCCCGCTTCGTGGCGCCCCGGCTCGGGCCCGTCGGGGAACGCGAACCGGTGGCACCGCTGAAGTTCGCCCAACTCGTCGGCCTGATCTTCGCGGTCGTCGGCGTCGTCGCGTTCGCCGCGGGCGCCTTCGTGGTCGGCGTCATCGCCACCGCCGCGGCGCTGACCGCCGCCTTCCTGAATGCGGCCTTCGGCATCTGCCTGGGCTGCCAGCTCTACCCGCTGGTGGCGCGCTTCCGAGGCGCCGCGCACACGGCATGACCCGTTCATAGAAAGCGATCGAAAGGATCACCGCATGGCACGCTCCGACGTCCTGGTCTCCGCGGACTGGGCCGAGAGCAATCTCGACGCCGCCGGCGTCGTCTTCATCGAAGTCGACGAGGACACCAGCGCATACGACACCGGCCACATCCCCGGTGCGATCAGGCTCGACTGGCGTTCCGACTTGCAGGACCCCGTCAAGCGCGACTTCGTCGACGCGCAGCAGTTTTCGAAGCTGCTCAGCGAACGTGGCGTCGCCAACGACGACACCGTGATCCTCTACGGCGGCAATAACAACTGGTTCGCCGCCTACGCCTACTGGTATTTCAAGCTGTACGGGCACGCCGACGTCAAGCTGCTCGACGGCGGCCGCAAGAAGTGGGAGCTCGACGGGCGCGCGCTGTCCAGCGACACCGTCAGCAGGCCGGCCACCTCGTACACCGCGGCCGCGCCGGACAACAGCATCCGCGCGTTCCGCGACGAGGTCATCGCGGCCATCAACACCAAGAACCTGGTCGACGTGCGTTCGCCCGACGAGTTCTCGGGCAAGATCCTGGCGCCGGCGCATCTGCCGCAGGAGCAGAGCCAGCGGCCCGGCCACATCCCCGGGGCGATCAACGTGCCGTGGAGCAAGGCGGCCAACGAGGACGGCACGTTCAGGTCCGACGACGAATTGGCCAAGCTCTACGCCGACGCCGGCCTGGACGGCTCCAAGGAAACGATCGCGTATTGCCGGATCGGCGAGCGGTCTTCGCATACCTGGTTCGTGCTCCGGGAATTACTCGGCCACAAAAACGTCAAGAACTACGACGGAAGTTGGACGGAATACGGCTCCCTGGTGGGTGCCCCGATCGAGTTGGGAAGCTGATATGTGCTCTGCCCCGAAACAAGGAGTGACGTTGCCCGCCAGCGTCGACTTGGAGAAGGAAACGGTGATCACCGGCCGCGTCGTGGACAGCGATGGCCAGGCGGTGGGCGGCGCCTTCGTCCGCCTGCTCGACTCGTCTGACGAGTTCACCGCCGAGGTCGTCGCGTCGGCAACGGGTGACTTCCGGTTCTTCGCGGCGCCGGGGTCCTGGACGCTGCGCGCGCTGTCGGCCTCCGGCAACGGGAACGCCGTGGTGAGTCCGTCGGGCGCCGGCATCCACGAGGTGGACGTCAAGATCGCCTGAGACCCCGGCTGCCCTGACCGGGATCGCGCGGGGCGAATAGACTTGTCCCCGTGGTGCTCTTCTTCGAGATCATGCTGGTCGTGGCCGTCGTGGTGATCTCATGGTTCGCGCTGTACACGCTGTACCGGCTCATCACCGACGAATCGTGACTCGCGCGGACGACGATCCGGTGGGGGTACCTTCCGCTAGCGACGGTGAGGAGTGGCGGACGACTTCTGACGAACCACTGGGTTCTGCGAGCTCCGGCGATCGCGCGGTGGCTGCCGCCGCTGAGCGCGCCAAGCTGACCGCCGGCCGCAACATTCCCGCCTTCGACGATCTGCCGCTTCCCGCCGACACCGCCAACTTGCGTGAAGGCGCCAACCTGAACGACGCCCTGCTGGCGCTGTTGCCGCTGGTGGGTGTGTGGCGCGGGCACGGCGAGGGCCGCGCACACGACGGGGATTACCGGTTCGGCCAGCAGATCGTGGTTTCGCACGACGGCGGCGACTACCTGAATTGGGAATCCCGCTCGTGGCGGCTCAGCGAGGCGGGCGACTACCAGGAGCGCGGCCTGCGGGAGACCGGGTTCTGGCGTTTCGTCAGCGATCCCGACGATCCCAGCGAATCCCAGGCGATCGAGTTACTGCTGGCCCATTCGGCCGGCTATGTGGAGCTGTTCTACGGCCGACCGCGCAATCAGTCGTCGTGGGAGCTGGTGACCGACGCACTTGCCCGCAGCCGGTCGGGCGTCCTGGTCGGTGGCGCCAAACGGCTCTACGGCATCGTCGAGGGCGGCGACCTGGCCTACGTCGAGGAGCGGGTGGACGCAGACGGCGGCCTGGTGCCGCACCTTTCCGCCCGGCTCTCCCGCTACGCGGGATAACCGCCGACCCGTTGCCCGCGTGGGCAACTCGGCGATGTGCGCGGGCCCGGAATCATTGCCTTCGGCCGATCTTTTGCGTGTACTGTTCGACGTCCGAACAGCCGATACCGCGCGAAGGGAGATCGGCGGATGCCCCCCACCAGGACACCCTCGCCCATCTTGCGCTGGGGCGTAACCGCGGTCGGGCTGCTCCTCATCGTCTATTTGGCCGTATTGGACCTGCAGCCCGGGATCATCGACGCGCTGCCCCCGGCCCTGGCGTGGTTCGGCAGGCCCGGATCGATGCCGACGCTGGCGATCGTGGTGACCGTGCTGATCGCCGCGTCGGTGCTGACCTTCCGGTCCGGCGGAAGCCATCGGATGGTGGGGGTTTCGTTCACCCTGATCGCAGGCCTGGTCCCGATGACGGCGGTCCTGGGCCTCACGTCCTACTGGGGTTGTCACGACGCCAACCATCCGGCCTTGTTCACCCCGCTGATGGCGACGGCCAGCCTGGTCAAGGGCGGCACCGGTGACTTCTCGGTGGGCGGGCGAACCTGTCCGAACCCGACACCGGTCGGCCTGGAGCTGGCCCGAATCGCGGCGCTGTCGGCGATCTTCACCGGGTTGGGCGGCGTCGTCGTCGGGGTCTTCCGGTCCCAGGTGGACCGGCTGCGGGCGAACCTGGCCGATTCCGTCACGGCCGTCGTCGGGGTCGACGCGGACACGCAGTCGATGATCAGCGCGGTCGCCCGGACGCTGGACCGGCGCGGCACGCTGGTCGTCCTCACCGGCGCCAGCGACGACCGGGTGCAGCGGGCCCGCAGGCAGGGCGCGCGGGTGGTTCTGGTGGACTTCAACAACCCCGCGACGCTGGTGTCGTTGCGGCTGTGGCGCAACCTATCCCGGCTGTATCTGATGGCGCCCGACCCGGCGATCAACCTGCTGTGGCTGGACCTGATCAGCCGCCGGCTCGACGAGGTCGCCCGCAAACGGCGGTTGCCGCTGATCGTGCGGATGGACGATCCCTGGCTGGCCCAGGCCTGGCGGGCCCAGCAGTTCGGCGGGTCGGACACCCGATGGGCCGCCGACGTGGTCGGGAAGTACGAGGTGACCGCGGGCAGGCTGCTCGACGGCATTATCGCGAGCGGGCGAACGAAACGCGTATTCATTTGCGGTACTTCGCAATTGACGCTGGCTCTGTGCGCGGACCTGACGCAGCGCGCCCTGGAACGCGACTTCTACACCCCGCCCGGCGCGGTCCCGTTGCCCGCGCTCACGCTGGTCGAAAAAGACGCCGGCGAGTATTTGGCGGATCACGAGTTCCACCGGCGGCAGGCCGGATTCGCCTCGGAGGGACCGGCGATCGACGCAACCGCGGAGACACCGACCGTTCCCACCATGCTGAAGCTGATCGGCGACGCCGACCCCGCGACCAGTGCCGTGATCTTCGTCGACTCCCACGCCGCGACGACCGCCGCGAGGCTGGCGGCCCGCTTCCCCGACATGCCCATCTACGCCTCGGACCTGAACACCAGCATCAGCGACGACTCGATCCAGGTGGTGGGTCGGCTGCAGTCCTACTCGCTGGTCCTGGACACCCAGGAGGGCCAGGTACAGGACGCCTGGGAGCGCGCGGCGAGGTTGATCCACGAGCGCTACGTCTCGACGATCGACCCGGACGCGCCGCGATCCCCGGCCGCGATGCCGTGGGCCGAGCTCAACGAGTTCTACCGCGGGTCCAACCGGCGTCAGGTGCGCAACGCGCTGTGGATGGTGGAGCAGATCGCGGGGCACACCTGGAACACCTGGGGCAGTCCGCCCGCGCAGCTGTCCGGCCACGAGATGGCGGACCTGCCGCCCTTGGAACAACTCGCGCTCATGGGCTTCGACCACGATTCGGCAATGAGCATGGCCCGCGCCGAGCATGAGGATTGGTGCCGCTACTACCGCCGCAACGGCTGGAAATACGGTTCGCCGCGAGACGATTCGCGCAAGATCCACGACAAGCTGGTCGACTGGTCGGCGGTCGAAAGCAACCCGGCCCTACTCAACGCCGCCGTCCGCAGCCTGGCGGGCACGTTATGGAGCCTGCGGCAGTTGGGCTTCCGGTCGCGGCCGCTCTGGCAATCGTTCACAAGGGTCGGAACGGTGGCCGCCGAACAACGAAGCGCCCCATGGACATGGACGTCGGATTCGGGACACATCATGCGCGCCGACGCCGGCGACTGGGCCGTCCAGGAGGACGGCAAGGTGTGGTCGGTGCGCGACGACATCTTCAAGGACACCTACGAGCCCGCCGGCGAAGGGCGCTGGCGGCGAAAAGGTCGCGTCCAAGCGCGCCCCGCCTACCCGGGCGAGACCATAAACACCTTGGAGGGTCCCACAACCGCGGCGGAGGGCGACTGGGTGGTCCGCGGATCCACCGGCGAACAATGGCCGGTCCCCGGAGACGAATTCGCCCGCCGCTATGCGGAATTCCGCCCGCCCGAGGAGGCTTCCGCCGTGGACGGCGGCCGCGGCTGAGTTTGGGCTGCGCGCGCAAATGGCCGCGAATTTGCGCAGTCCGATACCCCCGGACACTGATACGGTATCGGCGCATGCGCAATAGCCGCACGCGCCGATACCGCCCCTTCGTTTGCTACGCCTCCCCGTAGGAGACCGCGATGCCGCTGTTCATCAGCTACTCGAGCCAGGACAGGGCGACGGTCGACGCCCTGACGACCGCGCTTCGCCGCGGGCAACAACAGGTTTGGTTCGATCAAGAGCTCGGCGGCGGTGACTCCTGGTGGAACAAGATCCTCGAGCAGATCCGCTCGTGTGACGTGTTCATCGTGGCGCTGTCCAACAACTGGCTGCAGTCCAAGCCCAGTCAGGCCGAGTTGCGGTACGCCAGGGCGCTCAATCGGCCGATCCTTCCGGTTCGGATCGGCGACATCGACAGCATGCGGGTGAATCCCCTTGCCGCGTTGCAGATCATCGACTACCGCGAACCGACCGTCGACGCCGGGATTCAACTCGTGACTGCGGTACACGCGCTGCAAGGCAAGCCGGTGCCGCTGCCCGATCCGCTGCCCGAAGAGCCGCCGGTGCCGTTCGGGTACATCACCCGGTTGGGTAACACCCTCGCCGAAAAGGAGCTCAGCCCGCAGCAGCAGACCCAACTTCTGATCGAGCTGAGGCAGGGACTCGACGAGGACGGGGATGACCCCAGCGCACGCGGCGACATCGCCCAGCTGTTGCGCATGCTGCGCCTGCGCCACGACGTCACCTACCGGACCCGCACCGAAATCGACAACGTGCTGGCCGAGATCGAGGCCAAGGGCGGTTCGCCGACGACCGCGGCCGCGGGCAAGTCGCAGGCACCGGCGGCGGCCGCAGCACCGGCCGCCGCGACGCCGTCCGCCGGAACCGCGGCGCCGCAGCCGGCGGCCGGATCCAATAAGCGGCTGCTCATCATCGGCGGCGCCGCCGCAGCGGTGATCGCGGTGATCGCGATCGTCGTCGTGTTCGCCACGCAGGGCGGCAAGACCAAGCCCGCCCCGAAGGCCGGCACCGGTGGGACGTCGGCTCAGACCGCCGCCAACCCCGCGCCGAACGACCCCAATTCCGGGAACGCCTCGAAGCTGGACGCCTACCTCCTCGGCGCCGCCGATGTCGGCGCCGTCATCGGCGACCCGAATTTGGTGGTCTCGGAGAAGGCCGCGCAACTGCGTAACTTCAGGCCGACGCTGTCCAACCCGGATTGCAAGGGCGAATTCGAACCCATCGAAGAATCGTCCTACAAGGACGCGGACGGCTACACCGGGGTAAGCGCTCAAGCCGTACACAGCCCCGGCGAGACCCAGGCTCACCGCGTGTACGAAGCTGTCGTGCAGTTCTCCTCGCCGGACAAGGCGACCGCGTTCGTGCAGGCTTCGGCGGACAGGTGGAAGGCGTGCTCCGGGCAATCGATCACGTTGACTTACAACGGCAAGACCAGCGAATGGAAGTTCGGTGAGGTCACCGGGGCCGTGCCGAAGATCTTCCAGGAGCGGACGCAGGCGGACGGAACCCGCATCTGCCATCACGCGCTGCACGCGGCGTCCAGTGTGGTCGTGGACCTCTTGCTGTGCGGCCCCGACGCCGAGACGGGTCAGGCGGGCAAGCTCGCCGGGCAGATTGCCGCGAAGGTGAGCCAGTAACGGCTCCAGACATGGAGCGGCCCCCGAGCAAGGCTCCTGGTTGGACAGACCGGAAGCTCGGGGGCCGGGTGGCTGCGGGGAATTCGCTAGCGCGCGTATGCCGCCAGCTCTTCGCAAGCCACTGCTGCTAGCGCGCAGCCACCTCACATGTCCATGAAGCTATCAATTTCGCGGACCACCTCCCTTCTTGTGTACGGCCGACCGTACCCGCGATTCCGCAAGCCGACAACACAATTCAGCGCTTAGCGATCGCTGACGATCGCCGAGTCGACCAATGCGGCGAACTCGGCGGCCAACGGCGACCGAAGCAACGGGCGGCCGTCGAGCGTATGCACGCGGGCGGCCAGCGTCATGCTCGACACCAACCAGATCCCTTGCGCGGCATGGAGATCAGCGGGACGCAGGGACCGATAGTCGCAGTCGTACCCTTTGGCCCTGGCCACCTCGAAAAGGGCCTGCTGCGTGGTGCCGCGCAGAATCGGATACCACGGCGGCGGCGTCAGCAGGCACAGGTCCCCACCGGATCCGGTCGCGATCACCACCGTCGAGCGCGGGCCTTCCAGGATGTAGCCGTCCGAGCTGACGAAGATCACGTCGCCGGCGCCTTGCCGGGCGGCATGACGCAGGGCGGCCATGTTGACCGCGTAGGACAGGGTCTTGGCGCCGGCGAGCAGCCATGGCATCGCGTCGGCACCGGCCGCGGGCAGTCCGCGGTCCAGCATCACCGCGGCCAAGCCCTCGCGCCGCACCGCGGTGACTCGTTCGGGAACCGCGTTGACCATCACGTAGGTGGTCGGGGCGGTTCCACCCTCCCGGCCTCGGGTGTAGATCAGGCGCATCGCCCCTTCGTCGGCGGTGGCGGCCACCCACTCACTGCTGGCCGCATCGATCGCAGCGCGCCAGCTGGGCAGGTCGGGTTCGGGCAGGTCCATCAGCCTCGCCGATTGGGTCAGCCGCTGCAGATGCGACTCGACCAGGCAGGGCCTGCCGTCGCGGACCAACAGCGTCTCGAAGACGCCGTCGCCGCGAACCGCCGCCAGGTCGTCGGCGTGCAGCAGCGGGGCATCCGGCGGATGTATCGCGCCGTCCAGCGTGACGATCACACCCGTCTGGCCTGCCATGGAGGTAAAGCCTAGCCGTGAACGTGAGGCTGCCCGCACGCTCGGCGCACCGGGCATCAAGGTCCGTAGAGTTGACGTGTGTCCGCAGTACCCGCACCAGATGCCGGCCCCGACGCGGGCGCCGTCTGGCATTACGGCGATCCCCTCGGCGAGCAGCGCGCGGCCGAGACCGGCGCGGTCGTCGTGGACCGCTCGCACCGCGCGGTGCTCACGCTGACCGGCGGCGATCGCCAGAAGTGGCTCCACAGCATCTCCACCCAGCACGTCAGCGAGCTGCCCGAGGGCGCCAGCACGCAAAACCTCAGCCTGGACGGGCAGGGCCGCGTCGAGGACCACTGGATCCAGACCGAACTCGGGGGCACCACCTACCTGGACACCGAGCCGTGGCGGGGTGAGCCGCTGCTGAATTACCTGCGCAAGATGGTCTTCTGGTCCGATGTGAGCCCGGCCGCCGCCGACATGGCGGTGCTCTCACTGCTCGGGCCGCGGCTGGCCGACCGGGCGGTGCTAGACGTGCTGGGGCTGGACGCCCTGCCCGCCGAGCTGACGGCGGTCCCGGTCTCCGGAGGTGGGTTCGTGCGCAGGATGGCGGGCGCCCCGGCCGGCCAGATCGAACTGGATTTGGTGGTCCCGCGCGGCGAATCGGCTGGCTGGCAGCAACGCCTCGTGCAGGCGGGGCTGCGGCCGGCGGGGGTTTGGGCCTACGAGGCGCACCGCGTGGCGGCGCTGCGCCCGCGACTGGGCGTCGACACCGATGAGCGCACGATTCCGCACGAGGTGGAGTGGGTCGGTGCTGCGGTCCACCTCGACAAGGGCTGCTACCGGGGGCAGGAGACCGTCGCGCGGGTGCACAACCTCGGGAAACCGCCCCGGATGCTGGTGTTGTTGCACCTCGACGGTTCGGTGGAGCGGCCGGCCACGGGAGATCCGGTGCTCGCCGGCGGGCGCACCGTCGGCCGCCTGGGGACCGTGGTGGATCACGTGGACCTCGGGCCCGTAGCCCTCGCGCTGCTCAAGCGCGGGGTGCCGGCCGATACCGAACTTGCGACCGGCGCCCAGTCCTCGGTGGCGGCGGTCATCGACGCCGATTCGCTGCCGGCAACGGAACACATCGGCGCGGGACGGCTCGCCGTTGAACGGTTGCGGGGCGGTGCGAGATAATCCTCGATGAAGTGCGCCACAGCGGCAGGGGGCACCGACGCCCGACCGTAAGGCACGGTAAACTGTCGGCAGGACAATAACGACACCAGGAGATCGGAGCCGCCTGATTCGGGCCGCTCCGTTATTGCGCGAGGGGGTTCCCCCATGGGCCGCGGCCGGGCTAAGGCAAAGCAGACCAAGGTTGCTCGAGAACTCAAATACAGTTCCCCGCAAACCGACTTCACGCGGCTTCAGCGCGAGTTGTCAGGAACGGGTGCCGACGATTCCACAGAGCTGGAGGACGACGGCGTCGGCGACTCCTGGGAAGACAGCGACGACTGGCGCCGCTAGAACTGACGTCGCTGCGCCGGTCTAATCGGCTTCGGCACGGCGCCGGCTCGACTCCCGTCCTCTAAAATCGCGGATGCTGTCCGACGAGCTTTGCCCGCGGGCCCTCTTTGCCGCCTTTGCAGACGGTTCCCAGCACCCAGCAGTCCAAGTGGCGGGCCGTCAAAATGGCCAGGGCCCGGTCGGTGTCCTCGGGCGCGACGACGGCGACCATGCCCACGCCCATGTTGAACGTCTTGTCCATCTCTTCCCGCGTGACCCGACCGCGCTGGGCGATCATGGCGAACACCGGTGCGGGCGTCCAGGTTCCGCGGTCGATTTCGGCGACCAGGCCATGCGGGATGACGCGTTGCAGGTTGCCGGCCAGCCCGCCGCCGGTGACGTGGCAGAACGTGCGGACGTGGGTTTCGGCTGTCAGCGCCAGGCAGTCCTTGGCGTAGATCCGGGTGGGTTCCAACAGTTCCTCACCCAGGGTGCGGCCGAACTCCTCGACATACCCGGCCAAGTTCATCCGGTCGATCTCGAGTAGCACCGTGCGGGCCAACGAGTACCCGTTGGAGTGCAGGCCCGAGGAGCCCATCGCGATGATGGTGTCGCCGGGTTTGACGCGGTCGGGGCCCAACACGTCGTCGGCCTCCACGACGCCGACACCGGTCGCCGAAATGTCGTAGTGGTCGGGTTCCATCAGGCCGGGGTGCTCGGCGGTTTCGCCGCCGAGCAAAGCGCAGCCGGCGCGCACGCAGCCCTCGGCGATGCCCGCGACGATCGCGCTGAGGCGTTCGGGCACGGTCCGGCCCACCGCGATGTAGTCCTGCAGGAACAGCGGTTCGGCGCCGCACACCACGAGGTCGTCGACGACCATCGCGACCAGGTCCAGGCCGACGGTGTCGTGCTTGTCCATCGCCTGAGCCACCGCAAGCTTGGTACCCACGCCGTCGGTCGACGCCGCGAGCAGCGGTTCGCGGTAGTCGTTGCGCAAAGCGAACAGCCCTGCGAACCCGCCGAGTCCGCCCCGCACCTCGGGTCTGGTGGCCCGTGTCGCCAGCGGCTTGAACATTTCAACGGCGCGGTCACCGGCTTCAATGTCCACCCCGGCCGACGCGTAGGTAATGCCGTGGCTGCCCGGGTTACGTCCGGGGCTTTTTCCGGGATCCGTCATCGCGATAAAGGCTACCGGGCGCCGCCGACCGCCGTTATCAAACGTCTTGGAAGGGCCGGATCGGAAGGCCGTCAGTGGACGATCGGCACTTCGTCGGGCGCCAGTTCGTCGAGCCCGGCCCCGCGCGCTGCGTTGGCGAGCATGTGCTCGATGACGTTCTTCCCCAACGCCGTCTCCTCGGGCAATTCGATCGGGTACTTGCCGTCGAAGCAGGCGGTGCAGAGCCGCGACGCGGGTTGTTCGGACGCCGCGACCAGGCCGCGCAGCGAGATGTAACCGAGGCTGTCGGCGCCGATGGCGTGCCGCACCGCTTCGAGCATTTCCTCTTTGTCTTGCACGGCGTTGGCGATCAACTCCGCCGGGGACGGGAAGTCGATGCCATAGAAGCAGGGCCATTTGACCGGCGGCGAAGCGATCCGCACGTGAACTTCCACTGCGCCGGCCTCGCGCAGCATCCGCAACAGCGCGCGCTGGGTGTTGCCGCGCACGATCGAGTCGTCGACGACGATGAGCCGCTTGCCGCGGATCACCTCGCGAAGTGGGTTGAGCTTCAGCCGGATACCGAGCTGGCGGATGGTTTGGGACGGCTGGATGAACGTCCGCCCGACGTAGGCGTTCTTCATCAGGCCCTGCCCGTACGGAATGCCGGACTCCTGCGCGTATCCGACCGCGGCCGGGGTGCCCGACTCCGGAACGCCGATCACCAGGTCCGCCTCGACCGGGCATTCACGGGCCAGCCGGCGACCGATCTCCACCCGGGTGGCGTGCACGGACCGGCCGGCGATCGTGCTGTCCGGGCGCGCCAGGTACACGTACTCGAAGACGCAGCCCTTCGGGGTGGGGTTGGCGAACCGGGTGGAACGCACCCCGTCGGCGTCGATCGCCAGCAACTCGCCCGGCTCGATGTCGCGCACGAACGAGGCGCCGACGATGTCGAGCGCGGCCGTTTCGGAGGCCACCACCCAGCCGCGGTCGAGGCGTCCGAGCGAAAGTGGCCGCACCCCATGGGGATCGCGCGCCGCATACAGCGTGTTCTCGTCCATGAACGTCAGGCAGAACGCGCCGCGCACGGTCGGCAGCAGCTCCAGCGCGGACTGTTCCAGCGTGGAATCCGCGGCACCGTGGGCGAGCAGTGCGCCCAGGATGTCGGAGTCGGTCGTCGCCGGTGCGGGGCAACGCCGCGCGATCAGCCCGGCGTCGCGGGCGCGGGCGGCAAGCTCGGCGGTGTTGACCAGATTGCCGTTGTGGCCCAGCGCAACGCCCGTGCCGGCGGCGGTGTTGCGGAACACCGGCTGGGCGTTCTCCCACGTGGTGTCGCCGGTGGTGGAGTAGCGGCAATGACCGATGGCGACGTGGCCCGGCATCGCCGCGAGGGTCTGCTCGTCGAACACCTGGCTGACCAGACCCAGGTCCTTGAAGACGAGGACCTGCGACCCGTCGGCGACGGCGATCCCGGCGGCCTCCTGCCCGCGATGCTGCAGGGCGTACAAGCCGTAATAGCTGAGTTTTGCGACATCCTCGCCGGGGGCCCAGACCCCGAAGACACCACACTCTTCACGGGGCGAGTTCAGGTCCTGCTCGGGTGCTTCGGCTCCTGCGACGGTCACGATTCGGCGGCTCCCCGGGGAACGGTTGGTGACGTATCGGAGTCTACGGGTCCAACGCCGTCGACTGCGAATTCACAGCGCGTGTTGCGCGTCGAAAATTCCCTCGCACCACCCTAAACCTGCAGTTCAGGGTTACTATTCAGCTGACATCGAACAGGGGCAGACAGTGTTCGATCTCACCTGCGCGGGAGCCGGAAAGGCTCAGCGCACCGGCGTCCGTCGCCTCGTGGAACGACAGCATCCCGGTCACCAGCAGCAACCACGTTCGCGGATCGGTCTCCACCACGTTGGGGGGCGTGCCGCGGGTGTGCCTGGGGCCGGCGATGCATTGCACCGCGACAAACGGCGGGATCCGCACCTCGACGCTGGCCCCGGGCGCCACCGCTGCCACGGTGCGGGCGGTGAGCCGGACCGCGGCCCCGAGGCTCTCGCGATCGGGAACGGGCCGGGTCGCGTCCCGCAACCAGTCCGCAACGGCCAACACGGCCTGCCGGGTCTTTGCCGGATCGGCCTTTTGACGGGCGGCCATACCCTAGGGTCTCAAACTCATGGAGCGTCGTCGCTTGCGGCGCGGGCCACCGTACAAGTCCGTCGGCCTCGTGACGCTCGTCATCATGGGGTTGGTCGGGTCGCTGCTGTATCTGCAGTTTCGCGGCGAGCTCACGCCGACAACGAAGCTGACGATGGTGGCGGCCCGGGCCGGCCTGGTATTGGATCCCGGCTCCAAGGTCACCTACAACGGTGTCCAGATCGGCCGCGTGGCCAGCATTTCGGAGATCACCCGCGACGGCAGGCCGGCCGCCAGGGTGACGCTGGATGTCAGCCCCAGGTATCTCGAGCTCATCCCGGCCAACGTGGCGGCCACCATCAAAGCGACAACGGTGTTCGGCAACAAGTACGTCGCGCTGACTTCGCCGCCCAAGCCCGCGGCGCAATCGATCACACCGTCGACCGTGATCGACGCGACCGCGGTGACCACAGAGTTCAACACCGTGTTCGAGACGCTCATGTCGATCGCGGAGAAGGTCGATCCGGTCAAGGTGAACCTGACGCTCAGCGCGGCGGCGCAAGCGCTGACGGGACTGGGCGAGAAGTTTGGCGACTCGTTGGTCAACGGCAACGCGATTCTCGACGATGTGAACCCCCGCATGCCCGCGATCCGCCTCGACGTTGCGCGGTTGGCCGCCCTCGGCGAGGCCTACGCCAACGCTTCGCCAGACCTTTGGGACGCCCTCGACCACGCGGTGACCGTGGCGCGCACGCTGAACCGGCAGCAAGCCGATCTGGACGCGGCGCTGCTGGCGGCGGCCGGGCTGGGCAGCGCGGGCGCCGACGTTTTCGGAAGCGGCGGCCCCTACCTGGCGCGCGGGGCCACCGATCTTGTCACCTCCAGCCAGCTGCTCGACGAATACAGCCCGGAAATCTTCTGCACCATAAGGAATTTCGCCGAAGTCGGGCCCAGGATTCACAACGCGCTCGGCGACAACGGCTACTCGCTCGGCGCCCATGCGGCCGGCGGCATCACCGGAGCGCCGAGCCCGTACATCTGGCCGGAGAACCTGCCCCGTACGAACGCCCGGGGCGGTCCCGGCGGCAGGCCGGGCTGTTGGCAGACGATAACTCGCGAACTGTGGCCGGCCCCAATGCTGGTGATGGACACCGGCGCGAGCATGGCTCCCTATAACCACTTCGAGCTCGGCTCCCCACTTTTCACCGAGCACGTGTGGGGCCGCCAGCTGGGTGACTACACCATCAACCCGTGACGTCGCACGCCCAACGCGGCGATCGCGCCGGCCTCGTTGATGGCCAAGTGCACCAGCATGGGCGCGGCCACGCTGCCGGAACGGTCTGCGAGCCAACCGAATAGCCAGCCCGCGATGCCCGTCACCAACACGGTGCCCAGCACCGGGTCGCCCGCTGCTCGAGCGTCCGCGACATGGGAGAGCCCAAAACTGGTCGCTTGCAACAACCTTGCGCCGGGCCTGCCGTAGGCAGCGGAAGCGGCGGTGGTGAGGGCCGCGCGGAACGCGGCCTCCTCGGCCCACACGGTGCCGACGGGGATGCGCAGCAGCAGCCAGCCGGCCACCGACCCGGTCGGCTCACGGTCGGCCATGGACGCCCGCACCTTCGGCACCGCCGTCGTTGCGGCGATCGCGCTCGCGGCGGCGGCCCCGGCCGCCGAGCCCAACCGCAGCCCCGCCCACACCCGCGGCGCGGTCAGCCCCAACGGTGCACGCGTCACAACCACCAGCACCCCGGCCGCGGCCGCTTGGGTCGTCACCCGCCATCCCGTGGGCAGTCGGGGCCCGACGAAGCTCCAGCCCACCAGGGCGGCTGCCAATGCGAATGCGCGGATCCGACGGAAGTCGCTCTCGCCCATCAGGATTCGTCGCTACGGCTCATCCGAAGAGGCGCGGCAGCACCGCCTCGGACGTCTCACGCAGTTCGGCCAGCGACACGGTGAACAGGCCCTGAACCTCCACCGCGTCCGAGGCCTGGTCGACGACGCCGATGCGCACCGCGGGCAGCCCGCGCGCCTCGCACATCGCCCGGAAGCGGCTCTCCTCGGTGCGGGGCACCGCCACCAGAACCCGGCCCGCCGACTCGGCGAACAATGTGACGAACGGATCGGCACCCTCGGGAAGCACGATGCGGCAGCCGGTTTCACCCGCTATTGCCGCCTCCACGATGGCCTGCGCAAGCCCGCCTTCGGACAGGTCGTGCGCGGCGGACACCAGCCCGTCGCGGGACGCCGCGCTCAGCACTTCGGCCAGCAGTTTCTCGCGGGCTAAATCGACCGCGGGCGGCACCCCGCCCAGGTGGTCGGCGCTCACCTGCGCCCAGATGGAACCGTCGAATTCGTCGCGCGTGTCGCCCAGCAGCATCAGGGTCTCCCCCGGCTCGCGGCCCAGGCCCGTCGGGATGCGGCGGCCCACATCGTCGAGCACGCCGAGCACGCCGACCACCGGTGTGGGCAGGATGGCCGCCGACCCGGTCTGGTTGTAGAAGCTGACGTTGCCGCCGGTCACCGGAATGCCAAGGGCCGCACAGCCATCGGCCAGCCCGCGCACCGCTTGCGAGAACTGCCACATCACCCCGGGATCTTCCGGAGAACCGAAGTTGAGGCAGTTGGTCACCGCGACCGGGGTCGCGCCCGTGACCGCGACGTTGCGGTAGGCCTCGGCCAGCGCGAGCTGCGCGCCGACATAGGGATCGAGCAGCGTGTAGCGACCCGATGCGTCCGTCGACAGGGCGATGCCGCGGCCGGTCGCCTCGTCGACGCGGAGCACGCCGCCGTCGGCGTGCTCGGCCAGCACGGTGTTGCCGCGCACGTAGCGGTCGTACTGTTCGGTGATGAAGGCGCGGCTGCACAGGTGCGGGCTGCCCAGCAGCGCAAGCAAAGTCGCGCGCAGCTCCTCCCCTGTCTTTGGCCGCGGCAGGCTCGTCGACCGGTCGGCGTTCAGGGCGTCCTGCGACTCGGGACGCGCGACCGGCCGCTGATACACCGGCCCCTCGTGCGCCACCGTGCGCGGCGGTACGTCGACGACGGTCTCGCCGTGCCAGCTGATTCGCAACCGGTCGCCGTCGGTGACCTCGCCGATCACGGTGGCCAGCACGTCCCACTTGCGGCACACCGCCAAGAACGCGTCCACGTTCTCCGGTGCGACCACGGCGCACATCCGCTCCTGCGATTCGCTGCAGAGCACCTCCGCGGGCGTCATGTCCTTTGCCCGCAGCGGGACGGTGTCGAGCTCGATCGCCATACCGCCGTCGCCAGCCGATGCGAGTTCTGAAGTGGCACATGACAATCCGGCGCCGCCGAGGTCCTGGATGCCGATCACCAGGCCGCCCGCATAGAGTTCGAGGCAGCACTCGATGAGCACCTTCTCCATGAAGGGGTCGCCCACCTGCACCGAAGGCAGCTTCTTGCGCGATCCCTCGCTGTCGAACGTGTCCGACGCCAGCACCGACACCCCGCCGATGCCGTCCAGGCCGGTGCGCGCACCGAACAGGATGATCTTGTTCCCGGTGCCCGAGGCGAACGCCAGGTGCAGATCCTCCTGGCGTAATACGCCCACGCACAACGCGTTTACCAACGGATTGCCCGCGTAGCAGGCGTCGAAGACGGTCTCGCCGCCGATGTTGGGCAGCCCCAGCGAGTTGCCGTAGCCGCCGATCCCGCGGACAACTCCGTCGACCACCCGGCGCGTGTCCGGCGCGTCGGCGGCGCCGAACCGAAGCTGGTCCATCACCGCGACGGGTCGCGCACCCATCGCCATGATGTCGCGGACGATGCCGCCGACACCGGTCGCCGCGCCCTGGTAGGGCTCGACGTAGGAGGGGTGGTTGTGCGATTCCACCTTGAAGGTGACGGCCCAGCCGTCGCCGATGTCGACCACGCCGGCGTTCTCGCCGATGCCGGCGAGCATGCCCGCGCGCATCTCGTCGGTGGTGGTCTCGCCGAAGTAGCGCAGGTGCACCTTGGACGACTTGTAGGAGCAGTGCTCACTCCACATCACCGAGTACATCGC
>NZ_LZJB01000189.1:0-778 GCF_001666895.1 Mycobacterium sp. E3298 | reverse complement strand
ACGCCATCGAGAAGGACATCGGCTATCGCACCGTGGCCGGGCCGGGCAGCGCCGGGTGGCTGCGCCTGGGCGTGATCACCGCCTTGATCGCGACGGCGCTGGCGCTGCTGATCAACCGGCGGCTGCCGGTCTGATCGTCAGGACGGCAGCCGGCGGTTCAGGAACAGGCCGGCCACGGTGCGATAGCCGATGTCCTTCTCGATGGCGTTGTAGCTCTTGTTGAGCTCGGCGATGTTGCTGGCGGTGTAGGACTGCCCGCCGGACAGCTTGGCGATCGTCTTCATCTGGTCCGTCGAAACCGGGACGGCCACGCGCTGCCCGTCCATCTCGATCTCGCCGGTCTTGGTGCCGAACGAGATCGTCGAGATGGGCACCCCCTCGTCCCGGGCCAGCCGCGCCGCCGTGTAGACCCCGTCGTGCGGGTCGCTGGGATTGGACGGCTTGTTCTCCCCGCCGTCGGACAGCAGCACGATGCGGGCCGGGGGCGGGGTGTCGCCACCCGTGATGGCCAGGGCGCTCACCGCGTGCAGGGCGGTGAAGATGGCCTCGCCGGTGGCCGTGCTGTCGGCGAAGTCGAGCTTCTTGAGCGCGTCGATCGTCGCCTGGTGCTGCGGGGTGGGCGACACCAGCAGGTATGGCGTGCCGGCGAAGCCGACCAGGCCCAGGTTGATGCCCGGCGTCAGCTCGTCGGCGAACTGCTTGCCGGCCACCTTGGCGGCGGTCAGCCGGTCGGGGGGGACGTCGGTGGAGGCCATGGACTCCGAGACATCGATCACCA
>NZ_LZJB01000188.1:0-856 GCF_001666895.1 Mycobacterium sp. E3298 | reverse complement strand
CCCGCCTCCAGTTCGGCCAGCAGGGCTCGCTCCGCGGTGACCGACGCGCGCGTGTCGGCGTCGTCCAACTCCGCCAGCACCGCCGCCAATTCATCACCCGCGCGGCATTCGACGGCGAGCGCGCCCTGAGCCGGTGCTGGCAACATCTGCACCGGCTCTAACGTCTCGGTGACATCGTCGAGGCGACCGAGCCGGGCCAGTCCGGCCCGAGCCACCACGATCGCGTCGAGATCACCATTGCTTACCCTGTTCAACCTGGTATCTAGGTTGCCTCGTAGGGGGCGGATTTCCAAACCGAGACCCAATGCCCTAAGCTGCGCGGCCCTGCGCGGGGACGACGTGCCCACCAGCGAACCCGGCGGCAACTCCCCGAGCACCAGCCCGTCGCGGGCCACCACCACGTCGCGGGGGTCGTTGCGGGGCGGTATCGCCGCGATCGTGAACCGCGGGTCGTCCGCCGTGGGCAAATCCTTGTGCGAGTGCACCGCGGCGTCCACCCGGCCGTCGTCCATGGCCTCGCGCAGTGCGGTGGTGAAGGCGCCGACGCCCAGGGTTTCGATGGGCGCCGACGAGCGGTCGCCGGCGGTGGTGATGATCACCAACTCCGCGGGGTGACCGTTGGCGATCAGGGCGTCCCTGACGACGCCGGCCTGGGTGGTGGCCAACAGACTGCCCCGGGTGCCTATCCGGATCACATTCGCCAATCGGCTACTCGGCGGT
Source organism: Mycobacterium sp. E3298 (assembly GCF_001666895.1). Taxonomy (NCBI): domain Bacteria; kingdom Bacillati; phylum Actinomycetota; class Actinomycetes; order Mycobacteriales; family Mycobacteriaceae; genus Mycobacterium; species Mycobacterium sp. E3298. Next base: position 136 of record NZ_LZJB01000188.1, on the reverse strand, counting down.
GGGTTCTTGCGTTCCGGCGTCGAATCCCGTTGCTATGACGGGCAATTCGCCCGCAGCGACGGCGTCGACGGCGGTCTGGTCGAGTTCGAAGAGTTCGCGCAGCGCTTCGGCGTAGCTATCGCCGCCGGGGGCGCTG
>NZ_LZJB01000187.1:0-10054 GCF_001666895.1 Mycobacterium sp. E3298 | reverse complement strand
CCGGCGCGCTGTCGGGATACCTGCTGGCGCGCGGCATCATCCGGGCGGACACGCCCCGCCCGGCCCCCGTTCAGGAATGGCATGCGATGGCCGTCGAGCAGGTCCGCCGGGCGTTGCCGCCACCCGAGTCGGAGCCCGACGGCGACCCGAGGCGCCTGGCGCTGGCCACCCTCGGGGCCCCACAGCCGGAAACGCGCGCGCATGCCTTCCTGCAGTTCGTGGCCGCGGTCCGCGCCGAGCTGACCGACCCGCTGACCCCCGTGCTGGCGCTCGGCTCGGCGGCCAGCGCGGTGCTCGGCTCGCCGGTCGACGCCGTACTGGTCTTCTCGGTGCTGGCCGGGAACTCCATGCTGGCGGCAAGCCAGCGGCTGCGCGCCGAAAACCGGTTGAATCACCTTCTTGCACAACAGATCCCACCGGCCCGCAAGGTAATCGCCGACGCTGACGGGGAGCGGACGTATGCCGACGTCATCGCGGCGCAGCTCCAGCCCGGCGACGTCATCGAGGTGCGCACCCACGAGGTGGTGCCCGCCGACGCCCGGATCATCGAGGAGGTCGACGTCGAGGTCGACGAGTCGACGCTGACCGGTGAGTCGCTGTCGGTGGAGAAGCAGGTGGAGCCGACACCGGGCGCCGCGCTCGCCGAACGCCGCTGCATGCTGTACGCGGGGACGACCGTCGTCGCGGGAACCGCGGTGGCGGTGGTGACCGCGGTCGGGGCCGACACCCAGGAACGCCGCGCCGCAGAACTGGTCTCCGGTGACCTGTCGTCGGACATCGGCCTGCAGCATCAACTGAGCCAGCTCACCAACCGCGCCTTCCCGGTCAGCATGACCGGCGGCGCGCTGGTCAGCGCGCTGGCGCTGCTGCGGGGCTCGGTGCTGCGCCAGGCGGTCGCCAGCGGCATCGCCATCGCCGTGGCGGCGGTGCCCGAGGGCATGCCGTTGGTGGCGACGCTGGCGCAGGCGGCGTCGGCGCGGCGGCTCACCAAATTCGGCGCGCTGGTGCGCGTCCCGCGCTCGGTGGAGGCGCTCGGCCGCATCGACGTGGTCTGCTTCGACAAGACCGGAACGCTCAGCCAGAACCGGTTGCGGGTGGCCGAAGTGGTTGCGGCGCCGAGCGCTTCGCGCGAGGAGGTGTTGCGCTGCGCCGCGCACGCCGCCCCGCCGTCCAACGGCGGCCCGCACGCGCACGCCACCGATGTCGCGATCCTCGAGGCCGCCGCGTCCGTCAACGGCCACAGCTCGAGCGCACCCGTCGCGCACCTGCCGTTCCGCTCCGGCCGGTCCTTCTCGGCCTCCGTGACGGACACCGAACTGGCCGTCAAGGGCGCCCCCGAAGTCGTGTTGGCCGCCTGCGGCGACGTGGGCCCCGCCCTGGAGGAGACGGTGGCCTCGATGGCCGGCCGGGGGCTGCGGGTGATCGCGGTGGCGCGGCGGCAGCTGAGTTCCGCCCAGGCCCAAGCCATTCGGCAGGATCCCGACGAGATCGCCGACTTCGCCCGCGACGGGCTGACGCTGACCGGGTTCCTCGGCCTGTCCGACACACCGCGCGCCGAGGCGGCGGGCCTGCTCGCGGATCTGCGCCGGCTGTCGGTGGGCGTCAAGCTGATCACGGGCGACCATCCGATCACCGCCCAGGCCATCGCCGAGGAGCTCGGGCTCAGCGTGACCGCCGAGCAGGTGATCAGCGGCGCCGAGTGGGATGCGTTGTCCCGCAAGGATCAAGAGCGCGTCGTGACCGAGCGGGTGATCTTCGCCCGGATGACACCGGAGAACAAGGTCCAGGTCGTTCAGACCCTCGAGAGCGCGGGGGTGCGCACGGCGATGGTCGGGGACGGGGCCAACGACGCTGCCGCCATTCGGGCGGCCACGGTCGGCATCGGCGTCGTCGCCGGCGGCAGCGACCCGGCGCACATGGCCGCCGACGTGGTACTGGTCGACGCCCGCATCGAGGGCCTGCTGCACGCCATCGAAGAGGGACGCCAACTTTGGCAACGGGTGCAGGCCGCGGTGTCCGTGCTGCTCGGCGGCAATGCCGGCGAGGTGTTGTTCGCCATCGTCGGCAGCGCGATAACCGGGACCTCACCGCTGAACACGCGGCAGCTGCTGTTGGTGAACATGATGACCGACGCGCTGCCGGCCGCGGCCCTCGCGGTGAGCAAGCCCAGCGGCCCGGTCGACCCGGGTATCCGGGGCCCGGATCAGCCCGCGTTGTGGCGCGCCGTCGCCATTCGCGGGGTCACCACGGCGGCCGCGACGACGGCGGCGTGGGCGATGGGCAGCGTCACCGGCCGCCCGCAGCGCGCGTCCACCGTGGCGCTGGTCGCGCTGGTGGGCGCCGAGCTGGGTCAAACGCTGCTGGATTCACACGCCCCGTTGGTGGTGTTCACCGCGGTGGGATCGCTGGCCGCGATGGGAACGCTGATCAGCATCCCCGTGGTCAGCCAACTGCTGGGATGCACACCGCTGGGTCCGGTCGGCTGGGCGCAGGGGCTGGGATCCGCCGCTGCGGCGACCGTCGCGATCGGGATTGCGAATCGTGCGCTGACGGGTCCGGACAAATCCGTCGCGGCCCCCGGTGAGGTGGGTGAACCTCTACGACCCCGGCCCGCCACAGCAGCGCATAGAGTTCCTGTAACGGCACCTTCAGCACCCGAGCAATAGAGGAAACTAGCGGATCGCCCCCGGCGTCGGTCATCGTCGACATAAGTCCGACGGTGGCCGCAGCACCCGGCGAGGCGGCAAACCCTTCGTTACTGAAAGGCAAATGATGGCGGAAAAGAAGTCACGCAGGGGAACGTCGCAGCGCGAGGCGGTGGAAAAGATCCGCGAGGGCGAGACGTTCGTCGTCAACCTTCCGGTCGTCGGCCAGATGGAGATTCCGCGGCCGGAGCAGCTGGCCTACTTCGGGGGCCTGGCCGCCCTGGCGGCGTTCGAACTCATCGACTGGCCGGTCGCCGTGGTCATCGCCGCCGGACACTTCCTGGCCGCCAACCACCACAACAAGCTCCTCGAAGAGCTCGGCGAGGCGATGGAAGAGGCCTGACCAGGCCTAACCGCTCCGGACGGCCCGGTCGAACCGCAACGTGACCCTGGTGCCCCCCGCGGTGCGCAGCGTGTCGACGTGATCGGCCAGCCCGCCGATCAAGGTCAGACCGCGGCCGCGCCGCCGGCTGCGCAGGCTGGCCGAGGAATCGCCCACCCACCGGCCGGTGTCGCTGATCGTGACGGCCAACGTGTGCTGGCGCAGGAAGGCCTCCACGGACACCGTCCGGCGCGGCTCGCCGTCGCTGCCGTGCTCAATCGCGTTGGTCACGGCTTCGCCGGTCGCCAGCAGGATGTCCAGCTCGCGCTTGGGGTCGACGGCCATGCCGGCCAGCCAGTTGCGTAGCCGGTCGCGCGCGACGGGAATCTGCCCCGGCGCAGCCGTGACCACGGTGGCGAAGCTGCGTGGGGTCTCGTGGCACGCCCGGAGCGCGAGCAGGACGACGTCGTCGCGGTAAGCGGTGGGCGGGGCCATCCGGGACAGCACCTCGGCGCAGACCGACTCGACGGGAAGGTCGACGCAGTCCGCGGCCGCGGCCCGCAGCCGGGCCAAGCCGTCGTCCAGCGTCTCGCCGACCCGCTCGATCAGGCCATCGGTGTACAGCAGGATCAGGCTCCCGGGTGGCAGGTTCGCCGTCGCGGTGGCGTCGGCCGGGTAGCTCTCGGCGTCGTGTTCCTTGATGGCGACCGGCAGGCGCCGGCCCGCGGTCAGGAACAGCGCGCGACGGTCGGGGTACACCACTAGCGGGTAGGGGTGGCCGGCGCAGCTGTAGCTGACGGTGGCGCAACCGGTGTCCGGCTCCGTCTCGACGAGGGCGTAGGCCACCGTCGCGCAACGCGCCCCCGCGACGCTGGCCCCGTACCGGTCCAGCGCACCCAGCACCGCGCCCGGTTCTCCCGCCGTCAGGGCCGAGGCCGCCACCGCGGCGCGCAGCCTGCTCATCACGATCGCGGCGGCCAACCCGTGGCCGACGACGTCGCCCACCGATATCGCGACCCGGTGGGTGCGATCCAGCGGCGTGACCGAATACCAGTCCCCGCCTACGCGCATCGCCTCGCCCGCGGGCTGATACACGGCGGCCACCACCGCGGCCGTCGAGCCGCGGTCCAGGTCCAGCAGCTGCTCCTGGAAGTCGACCGCGATGCGGTGCTCGCTCGCCAGGACGCGGACCCGGTCCACGGCCGAGGACGTCAGCTCGGCCATTCGGCCGAACGCATCGAGTTCGGCGGCGTCGAATTCGCGCGGCGTGGGCCACAGCAGGATAAGCACCCCGACGACGCGATCCGCGTGATCCCGCAACGGGTGGGCCACGCAGGCGCGAACGCTGCCGACGGTGTCCTGCACCGCGTGCTGGTAGCGCGGCGGCAGGTCGAACGTGTCCGGGACCACCATCGACTCGCCGGTGCGCACGACGTCGGCGCCGACCACCGGGGAGTCGAGCGTGGTCACGTGGTAGCGGTCGCGCAGTTCGCCGGGCAGGTGGCCGGCGTATTCGAACCGGATGTGGCGTTCGCCGTCGAAGATGCCGATCGTGACGGTGGCGGCGTCGGCGGAGCCGAACGAGGATTCCAGCAAGGCGTCGAGGATCCCGGCGACCGTGTCGGCGGCCTGCAGCGCGGAGTCGAGCAGCACCAGGTCCGACGCCGCCGCGCGACGCTGGCGGTCGCGCTCGCGCGCCACCGCGGCCAGCCGCGACTTCACCCGGTCGATCAGCTCCTGGGAGCGGAACGGCTTGGGCAGGTAATCGTCGGCGCCACCGGCGTAGCCCTCGTCGATCGCCTCCGCCCCCGCCCGGGCCGACAGCATGAGGACCGGCGTGGCCGCCAGTTGCGGATCCGCGCGGATGGCCGCCACCAGTCCGAAGCCGTCGATGCCGGGCATCATGACGTCGGTGACGACCGCGTCCGGGCGCAGCTTCCGCGTCATCGCCAGCGCCGACTCTCCGTCGGCGGCGAGCACGGTCTCCCAATGGGCCGACAGCACCCGATCGAGATGGTGCCGCATGTCGGCGTTGTCGTCGGCGATGAGCACCAGCTGGCGCGACCTCTCGGGCGCGGGAGCCGGCCCGTCGCCCCCCGAGACGGGCGTGAGCCATTGCCGGGCCTCGGCCACATAGGGGTTGCTCTCGTCCAGCTGGCCGGCCGTCGCCTGATCCGCCTCGGTACCGATCGATCGCGGCAGCCGGACGGTCACCGTGGTCCCCCGGTCCAGTTCGCTGTCGATCTCCACGGTTCCGCTGTGCAGCTCGACGAGCCCGCGCACCAGCGAGAGCCCGATGCCGGTGCCCTCCACGCTCCGGCCGCGCAGGTTGTCGGCGCGGTAGAAGCGGTCGAACAGGCGGTCGAGGTCTTCGGCGGCGATCCCCACGCCGGTGTCGCGCATGGTGACGACGCAATACCCGGGCTCGGCACGCACCTGGACCGAAATCGACCCGCGCAGTGTGTATTTCACCGCGTTGGACAGCAGGTTCAGGATGATCGTCTCCCACATGCCCGGGTCGACGTCGGCCAGCACCGGGGAACAGTCGACGACGAGCTCGAGCCCCGCCCGGCGGCAGAGCTCGGTGAACGACGACGCGATGTGGGCGGTCAGCGCACCGACATCGGTGCATGCCAGCTTCGCGTTCGCGCGGCCGGCCTCGATGCGGGAGAAGTCGAGCAGCGATTCGACCAGGCGCTGCAGCCGCCGCGCGTTGCGGCCCGCCGTGCTCAGCCGGTCCGCCAGCACGCTGTCCGGCGCCGCGTCGGACAGCGCGTCGTCGAGCGGCCCGAGCAGCAGCGTCAGCGGCGTGCGGAATTCGTGGCTGACGTTGGTCAGAAACGCCGTCTTCGCCCGGTCCAGCTCGGCCAGCGCGTCGGCCCGCTGCCGTTGCTGCTCGTAGGAGACGATCTGCGCGAACGTCGACGTGAGCTGGTCGGCGAGCAGCTGGCAGAAGCCGCGGTACTGCGTGTCCAGCGGGCGGCGGGGACTGAGGCCGACCACCAGCGCCCCCGCGGCCGCCGCCTCGCCGAGCGGCAACACCAGGCCCTGTCGGGGACATTCCTCGCCGAAAAGCTCCGCGATACCCGGGACTACGTCCTCGAGCCGGTCGATGACGCGCGCCGCTCGCGCACGTGGCGTCTTGTCCCAACCGGTGAGCTCGGCCAGCGAGCCCGGCAGCAGGCGGCGGACGGCGGGCGTCGCCCCGCGTAGCGTGCTGTTGCGCGCGCCCTCCCCGTCGCCTGCCACATAGACGGCGATGAACGGCAGGTCCAGCGGTTGTGCCCCACAAACCGCGACGGCGCTACTCACCGCGTCGTCGATGGTGCGCGCGTCCATGACGGCGGTCGCCACCGCGTTGAGCAGGTGCAGCCGCCGCCCGCTCAAGACCCGGTCGGTCGTTTCGATCACCGCGCAGAAAATCGCGGTGACCGGGCCCTCGCCGCCGATGATGGGGCTGTAGGTGAACGTGAAGTAGCGCTCCTGCGACTGACCGGCCGTCATCAGCGGCAACATCAGGTCGTCGGACCACGTGGCGACGCCGGTCTCCATCACGCTGGTGAGCATCAGCGAGATCTGCGGCCAGATCTCCGACCACACCTGCTCGGCGCGCGAACCCAGGGCGGCTGGGTGTTTGTCCCCCAGGATTTGCGCGTAGCCATCGTTGTACATCAGGAACAGGTCGCCAGGGCAGAGCCAGAGCACGATGGGAAACCTCGAAGTGAGCGCGACCGCCACGGCCACCCGTACCTCGGCCGGCCAGTCGGCGGGCGACCCCAACGGATGGGAGGCCCAGTCGAATTCGGCGAACCGGCGGCCCATCTCCCCGCCCAAACCGACCGCAGCCGCAAGATCGGCCGGCAGCGCCGGGGTCATTGCGGTCGCTTGTGTTGCAGCGCCTCGGACAGCGTGGGGTAGATGTCGAAGATGCGGTCCAGCTCGGTCACCTGGATAGGGCGAAGCACGGGGTCGTGGTCCGCGACCAGCCTGACTGGCGTGCCCGCTTCCTTGCCCGCGTCGTGGCACTCGAGCATGGCGTTCAGCGCGGCGCTGCCGAAGAAGTCGACCGCTTGCAGGTCGATGACGACGAGCCGGGCCGGGTGTGACTCGGCCAGCTTGAGCGCGGCGTTCAGCTGGGCGTTGACCTCATCGACGGTACTGGAGTCGACACCACCCTTGACGCGCACCACAACCGCGTCATCGAGAGATTCGTGTTCCACCGCCAACAACTTCTGTGCCTTTCGCAACCGTTCCGACGCGGTGCGCGCCGCTCGCAGTGCCTAGGAACACTAACGGTTTGCGGGCCGGCGCGTTCGCGTATTCCACTGGTTACCCAACGGACTCGTCGGATATCCGTTCATGCACCGTCAGCAGGACGTGATCAAACTGACTCTGCACCGCGGATGTGGCGCCGTCCAACGTGGTGACCTCGGCGAGCAGTTGCCGGGCCAGCGACCGCAGCTTCACATTGGTCTCCTGCGACCGCCACTGCAGCACCCGGAAGGCCTGCTCGGCGCTGACCCGATACATGTACATCAGCACCCCCTTCGCCTGCTCGATCGCCGCGCGGCTTTCGAACAGGTCGGGCAGTGCCTCGTCGAGCACCTCCTGGCGGGTCTCGTCCAAGGTGTTGGTGAGGTCGATGTAGTAGCCGGCGGTGCCCACCACGGCGCCCGACTCGTCGTGCATGCGGTCGGCCACCACGATCGCGTCGTGGACTCTGCCCGCCGTGTCGAGGAACCGGTGCCGGCTGGAGAACGACTCCGCGGACTCGAGCGCGTAGTCGAGCACCTCCTGGACGTGCCGACGGTCGTCGGGGTGCTTGTGCGACAACAACAGCTTCGTCGTCGGCTCGACGGTCCCCGGTTCGTATCCGTGCATCCTGGCGACCTCGTCGGACCACTCCCAGCGCTCGCCGATGAACCAGAACCGGAAGGCGCCGACGTTGAGATAGCGGGCGACCGCCTCGACGGGGCTCAGCTGTTGGCCGCGGGCACCGGCGGGTGTCGACCCGTCCGTCTCCCCTTGCTCTTGCACGTTTGCATTTTTCCATTCGGCGGATAAACCCGGCTACCGCCCCGGCGGATTGGCCGCCCACCTGCCGAGTGGCCTGGGGTGGGGGTAACGTCGCGGGCGGAACATCCAAATACGCGGGAGCGCACGTCGAATGCGCTGAGAGGACGGCTTGCGGCCGTCGACCGTACGAACCTGACCGGGTAATGCCGGCGTAGGGAGATGAAGAAATGACCGATGTACTTTCCAAAGCCGTCGAGGCGTCCGTCACCACGGGACCGATCGCGGGCAGCAGCAAGGTCTACCGCGAGCTGGACGGCGGTGCGCGCGTGCCGTTCCGGCGCGTGCACCTGTCCACCGGGGACCACTTCGACCTGTACGACACCTCTGGCCCGTACACCGACCCGGACGCGGTGATAGACCTGACGGCCGGGCTGCCGGCGCGGCCGGGGGTGGTCCGCGACCGCGGCACCCAGTTGCAGCGGGCGCGGGCCGGCGAGATCACAGCCGAGATGGCATACATCGCCGCCCGCGAGGACATGCCCGCCGAGCTGGTGCGCGACGAGGTCGCGCGCGGCCGCGCGGTGATCCCCGCCAACCACAACCACCCCGAGAGCGAACCGATGATCATCGGCAAGGCGTTCGCCGTGAAGGTCAACGCCAACATCGGCAACTCCGCGGTGACGTCCTCGATCGCCGAGGAGGTCGACAAGATGGTGTGGGCCACCCGCTGGGGCGCGGACACCATCATGGACCTGTCCACCGGCAAGAACATCCACGAGACCCGCGAGTGGATCCTGCGCAATTCCCCGGTGCCGGTCGGCACGGTGCCGATCTACCAGGCGCTGGAAAAGGTTAAGGGCGACCCGACCGAACTGACGTGGGAGATCTACCGCGACACCGTGATCGAGCAGTGCGAGCAGGGCGTCGACTACATGACCGTGCACGCCGGCGTGCTGCTGCGGTATGTGCCGCTGACCGCCAAGCGGGTCACCGGGATCGTGTCGCGCGGCGGCTCGATCATGGCGGCCTGGTGCCTGGCACATCATCGGGAGTCGTTCCTCTACACCAACTTCGAGGAGCTATGCGACATCTTCGCCCGCTACGACGTCACCTTCTCGCTCGGTGACGGGTTGCGGCCGGGCTCCATCGCCGACGCCAACGACGCCGCGCAGTTCGCCGAGCTGCGCACGCTGGGCGAACTGACCAAGATCGCGAAAGCCCATGGCGCACAGGTGATGATCGAGGGCCCCGGGCACGTCCCGATGCACAAGATCGTCGAGAACGTGCGGCTCGAAGAGGAGCTGTGCGAGGAGGCCCCGTTCTACACCCTGGGCCCGCTGGCCACCGACATCGCACCGGCCTACGACCACATCACGTCGGCGATCGGCGCGGCGATCATCGCCCAGGCCGGCACCGCGATGCTGTGCTACGTGACACCCAAGGAACACCTCGGGCTGCCGGACCGCAAGGACGTCAAGGACGGGGTGATCGCCTACAAGATCGCCGCCCACTCCGCAGACCTGGCCAAGGGCCATCCGCGGGCCCAGGAGCGCGACGATGCGTTGAGCACCGCACGCTTCGAGTTCCGCTGGAACGACCAGTTCGCGTTGTCGTTGGACCCCGACACCGCACGGGAATTCCACGACGAGACCCTGCCTGCCGAGCCCGCCAAGACGGCGCACTTCTGCTCGATGTGCGGGCCCAAGTTCTGCTCCATGCGGATCACCGCCGACGTTCGGGCCTACGCCGCCGAGCACGGGCTCGACAGCGAGGAGGCGATCGAGGCGGTCATGAACGAGGGCATGGCCGAGAAGTCGCGCGAGTTCGCCGAGCACGGCAACCGGGTGTACCTGCCGATCAGCCAGCAGTGATCCAACCGCTCCCGGTGCTGCCGCTGGCACCCCCGGGCGCCACGCCGCTGCGCGTGCTGTCCATCGCCGGGTCCGACTCGGGGGGCGGCGCCGGCATCCAGGCCGACATGCGCACCATGGCGCTACTCGGCGTGCACGCC
>NZ_LZJB01000186.1:0-2927 GCF_001666895.1 Mycobacterium sp. E3298 | reverse complement strand
GCTGATCAGCTGGCCCGACAGCGTCAGGGACTGCGCCACACGGGAACCGGTGGCGACGGGCGCGGTCACGGATTCGATTTTGTCCACGGTGCAGCCACGAGAGGGCTCCCGATTTTGTTCACCCGCACGCAGAACCGTTATCCGGCGTAGCGATCCCGCAACTGAGCCAGCGTCGCTTCGATGCCGGCGGTATTCCCCTTCACCGCACCGATCAGCTGGTAGTAGTTCAGCGCATTCTTGACCGCACCGGCCCGGCTGTAGTCGAACGTCTCCGTGACCCGCGTCCGGCTCGGCGAAAGCGCCTCGAACTCCCAGCGCCACCGGTGCCCCAACGGATGACGCCATTCAACCAATTCGCCGGGTTTGAGGGCGGTCACCGTGCTGGTGATGCGATACGGCAGGCCGTACATCTTCATGTTGGTCGAAAACTTCGACCCCACAGCCATTTCCGCCGGAGCCTTGATGTTGGCTCGCACGGTACCCGAACCGTCCAACTCGCTGTGTCGCCGCGGATCGGCGGCCATCGCGTACAGCTCCGCGGCCGGCGCCGCCACTTCGACCGACCGGCTTACCTGCCGTGGACCCGCGTCGACAACGGTGACGGTCATAATCTTTCCTTTCGGCTGTCCGGCAGCGTCAGCTCGACGCTACGCTCGCCGAGTCGAATTCAGAACAGGGAAACGACCCGCCCTGCCAGGGACCGCATGGGCGTGGCGGAAGCCCCCGCCGAGAGGAGCCGAAACAACCCATGAATCAATCCATTTCGGGGAAGGTTGCGCTGATCACGGGCGCCGCGCGGGGGCAGGGCCGCGCGCACGCCGTACGCCTGGCCGCCGAAGGCGCCGACATCATCGCGGTCGACATCGCCGGGCCATTGCCGCCGAGCGTTCCCTACGATTCACCGACACCCGAGGACCTGGCGGAGACGGCAAGGCTGGTGAGCGCCAACGGCAAACGGGCGATCACCGAAGCCGTCGACATCCGCGACCTCCAAGCGCTCACCGCCGCCGTCGACAGGGCGGTGGGCGAACTGGGTCGCCTCGACATCATCGTCGCCAATGCCGGAATCTGCAGTCCCGCGCCGTGGGACCAGATCAGCGCCGAAGCGTTCCGCGACACCATCGACACCAACGTCACCGGGACCTGGAACACGGTGATGGCCGGCGCTCAGCACATCATCGACGGGGGCACCGGCGGCTCGATCATCCTCATCGGTTCCGCCGCGGGCATCAACATGCAGTCGTTCATGATCCACTACACGGCGAGCAAGCACGCCGTCGTCGGGATGGCACGCGCCTTCGCCGCCGAGCTCGGCAGGCACAACATCCGCGTCAACAGCCTGAACCCCGGCGCGGTGGCGACACCGATGGGCACCGGGCGCATGCGCGAAGCGCTGCACGCGGCCGCCGACACCTACCCGCACCTGCGGGGACTGCACAAGCCGCTACTGCCCGAGGGAATCGCCCAGCCGGAGGACATCGCCGACGCGGTCGCCTGGCTCGCCTCCGACCAGTCGCGGCTGGTCACGGCGACCCAGGTTTCGGTGGACATCGGCGTGGGCTACGTCTGAGGGTTTCCGCGCGGCAAAGCGCCCTTAGCCGCACCAAAAAGATTGCCGCTACCGCGTCAGGTCGATATGGTCGCTGCTCATGGGCGTGCTGAGCTTCGTCTGGCAACGTGTACTTGCCTTCGACCGACTTGGCGCGCGCATTCCCCAGCTAATCCAGACCTGGCTGACCGAGTTCTTCTTCGTGATGCCGTTGACGTTCTTCGTCGGCAAGGTGATCGATATCCGGGGCGCCATGGGCGTGCCCGGCACCGGCGAACGGCTCGACGGAACCTTCTGGGGAGCGCTCGTGGTGTCGCTCGTCTTCGGATTTTTCTTCGTCCGCTCGCTCGTGCGGCCGCGGATTGTGCAGGGGTCGTGGACACCGACGGTGCACGCCGATGTCGGGCCGGTGACCGTCTACGGGGGTAACCCCGCCTGGCGCGTGACCTATCCGTACCTGACCAGTCACCCGTCGTACGCGCTGCTCCTGCTGATCACCGCCCCGATCCCCGCCGTCATGTGGGCGGCCACCGCCAACCAGGGCGACAGCACGTTCTACTGGCGGGTGTGCGGCATGGCCGGCCTGACGATCCTCGCGGTCATGGCGCTGGCGCGGGTATTGGCTTGGTACGTCTTTCGATTCGGACGCCGCCGGCTCGACACGCAGCTGCGCGGCCTGGCGATCTCGCCACGCCGGCTCGGCTGGGAAATCCCTTGGAAGCCCGTCTTGGTCCTGGTGCTCTTGATGTACGCCATCGTCTGCGTTCCGTTGGGTGGGCTCTGGCTCAAGGAGCAACGAACGATCGCGGCCCTGCCGGTCGTCACCGTCGCCGACACCCAACATGCGGGCGAATACCGCAGGGTGAAAGGCGCCGTCGCCTCGGCGCCCGTCTACTGGGCGCCGCTAGGCCGGGGCCGTGGCGGCAACAACTACGCCGGGGCCGGCGTGCTGGTGACGCTGGCCACCGGCGGGGAGGCGCTGATGCTCGCCGATTCGATGGCGGTCCCGGACTTCAAGGGCATGATGGCGCGCGTCCACGACGGCGAGCTGACGGCCACCGGCAAGGTGATCGACGCCGTCACGGCCGACCAGCGCAAGTACTACGGCTTCGACGAGGGCGCGTTTCCGGCGCCCCCTGCCACGGGTCGGGTGCTGCTGTTGTTGTCCCAGCCCTGACGTCCCGTCCCGTGATCCGGCAGAATCGTGCTGCCACCAGCGTACGAACCCACTCATGATGGAGGTGACGCCCGAAGGTGTATCGCCATCGGGTATCCACCCGAGGCATCCACCGGAAGGAGGACCATGGTCACCAGCGAATACCGGGTCGACGGGATGAGCTGCGGCCACTGCGAGTCGGCCGTGCGGGACGAGGTCGGC
>NZ_LZJB01000185.1:0-4963 GCF_001666895.1 Mycobacterium sp. E3298 | reverse complement strand
CCGCGGTGAATGCGAGGATCGCCGCAACGACGACCTTCGTGACCAGACGTGACATGACGGCCTCCGCTCATCCGACCCCCTTGTCAGAACTATAGGTCGAACGCGCCACTATTTCAATCACTGTTGAAATATTCGCGATCTCCGGGCATAGTTCGAAGCGGGTTCGAGGGTTTACAGCACGAGCGCTGAGGCGAACGAGTTTGACTGCTCTATCGTGGCTTTCCTGGCGCGCGCGAGGGCAGTCGCCGGTACGAAGCGTCCATGATGGCGATGCCAGGGAGAAGGGGAGTCACGTGACGTCGAAGGTTCCGCCGGTCAGTGTCGCGCGAGCCGTCGAACGGGTCCGCCACCAGTTGTCGCGGCTGCGCCAACGCTCCGCTCCGCCCGCGGCGGTGATGATGGAGTTGATCCTGAACGCTTGGGTCGCGCAAGCGATCACGTCCGCAGCGGACCTTGGCGTGGCGGATGCCCTGGCGGGCGGCCCGCTGTCCGGCGACCAGCTGGCAGACCGGATCGGCGCCGACGCCGACGCCCTGAGGCGGCTCATGCGCGCGTTGATCGGCATCGGGATCTTCCGGCAGCGCCGTGACGGGCGCTATGCGCTCACCCCACTGGGGGACACGCTGCGCACCGACGCGCCCATCTCGATGTCCGGGATGGCGCGGTGGGTCGGATCGCCGCAGCATCGCGAGCACTGGAGCCACCTGACCGATGCGATCCGGACCGGGAAGGCGGTCATCCCAGAGCTTCGCGGCAAACCGGCCTTCGAGTACCTGGCCGAGGAAGGGGAGCTGGCGGAGATCTTCAACACGGCCATGACCAATGTGTCCGAATTCGCGACCGTGCCTTTGACGGCCGCCTACGACTTCGATGCCTTCGGCACGATCGTCGATGTCGGCGGCGGACACGGTCGACTGTTGGCGGCGATCCTGCAGACGGCTCCGAATTCGCGCGGGGTGCTGTTTGATCTTCCGGAGGTCGTGGCGGGCGCCCCGGAGTTGCTTCGCAAGTACGGTGTCGACCACCGCGTCCGGATCGAAAAGGGCTCGTTCTTCGATTCCGCACCGGAGGGCGGCGACGCGTATGTGCTCAAGAACGTCATTCACGACTGGCCCGAGGACGACGCGGTGCGCATCCTCACCAATGTCCGCGCCTCAGCTCGCGCCGGTGTGCGCCTGTTGCTCTGCGAGTTCGTCATTCCCGAGCACGACCGCGACTTCCACGGCAAGTGGGTGGACCTCGAGATGCTGGTCGTCGCCGGCGCTCGCGAACGCACCGCGGACGAATACGGCCGGCTGTTCAACCAGGCCGGTTTTCGCTTGACTCGCGTCGTCGAGACCGTATCGCCGCTCAGCATCATCGAGGGAATCGCGGTGTAGCTCATCAGCACGGCGGAAATATGCGTTTTGGCCGCATACTTCATATCTCGCATCCGGAGAGCGCGTACGTCCCCGATCTTCAACCACCATCCGCGTTGGGCTCAGGTGCGACTATCTGGCCGCTTCTAATCAGAACGTCGGTGGCCTTTTGCCACCTGTCCAGCTGCACCGGACTGGTGAAGCCATCGGGGAGGTGCCGGTCCAGATGCGGACGAACGATAAAGATGCCCAACACCAACACCATCGGGTTGAGCGCCACCCAATCGGGATCAAGGCCGGGCCGCACCAATCCCTGTTCGGCGAGTTGATCCCAGTGGCCCCGACCGATGCCGACCAAACCGTCGAAGACCCGCACACCCATCGGCGTGCAGTCGACCACAGCGCGGCACATGTAATCGATGACATGCGCGTGGTTGGAAACTAGTTCGGTCACCCGCTGTGCGACAGCCGAGACCGGGTCCGTCGGGGTCTCCGGCAAAGGGCTGGCCAACGACTGGCCCAGCACCGCCATCACGTACTCGTCAACCGCCGTGATGAGGTTCCCCTTCGTCCTGAAGTGATGTTGAACCAATCCGATTGACACGCCGGCAGATTCGGCGATCATCCGCAGCGAGGTCGCCTCCGTACCGTGCACGGCGAAAGTCTTGAGCGCAACGTCGCGAATACGGTCCGCGCTGGACTGGTCGCCCCGCCGGGGCGGACCGGGAGACACCACTTCGCGAAACATTGCTCCAACCATAGACACAGGGGCGAACCCGTGCCACAATATGATCGCATTGTCACGCAATAAATACATATTGTTTGGAGCTGGACAGCGAAGCGAGCGCGGTTTTATAAAAAGTCTCGCTGTAGCGTCTCGGGCGCTACGCCCGAGAACATCATCACAAACGAAAATCAAAAAAACTGGCGATCGGAGGTCACACTTATGACTGCCGTTGATGCACGTATAACGACTGCTGACAGCATGGCCGACCGGGGAAGTACACCGCGGCCGAGTCGTAATGTCAGCAAGGCAGTGGCGGCCCTTCGACACCTTTTGTTTCTGACCGTCACGCCTGCGCTGAGGATCGTCAACCTGACGGTCCCTAGAAGGTTTTCACTGGTCGAGACGACACCTTTCATCGATCCCACCCAGTTCGAGTGGCACGACCATGTCATCTCCAAGTTGAGCAAGGTGCAGGGCGAATTGAGGGCTCTGCTGTCAGCCCCGGAGACAATTCCAAACCATCAAGAAATCGTCGAAACGATCGCTGCAATATCAAACGACGATAAATGGCTCAGTTACTTTTTTTACATCTATGGCCGGCGCTTCGATAAGCAGTGCGATGAATGTCCGGATACTGCTCGGCTGCTGCAGGACATACCCGGGATGAAAACCGCTTTCTTTTCCATTCTGTCACCGGGAAAGAATATTCCTCCGCACCGAGGTCCTTACCAGGGCGTCATGCGCTATCACCTGCCGCTCGTGGTGCCCCAGGATGGCGAATGTGGAATCCGCGTCGGTGACGAGACCGCCTCTTTTCAGGAGGGCGTGGCGCTGATGTTCGACGATACCTACGAACACGAGGTGTGGAACAACACCAAGGAAACCCGCGTCGTGCTTTTCCTCGATATTGCGCGACCGATGAAGTTTCCGTTCGACATCTTCAACTCGGTGATGATCACCCTGATGGGCTACTCGCCCGTCGTGCGTCGAATGAAGAAGAACCAAGCCGCATTCGATCGCGCGCTTGCAGATCCTGCGTGATCCACGGGACGAGGAGCCACAGCCCGCGGTCGGGTAAATCGAAATGGAATCGGCCCGACCGCGACGCGGGCGGTGAGCGGGGGGCCGTTAAGCTCGAGCGGCGTTGTTGGGCATGCGATTCGACGATACGCGCTCCTTAGAGGAGCGCTACCTCGACACAACCCGTGATCGCCAGTCGTGTGGAGGCACTACTGTAGCGAACCTACTGGGATAACCGGACTGACGAGCCGGAAAACGAACTTGCCGCGTTCCATGAACCGTCGCTCGAATGTGCCCTCGATCTGCCTGCCGTCCAACTGGCCCGCCAGTACGAGGTGGTCCTTGTCTGGCTGGGTCGCGCGCAGTACGACTTCGGCCGAATCCGATTCGGGCTTGCGCAACTTGAGCCGATCCCGGTCGATCTCGAGATGCCAGGTGGTGGTGTAGCCCCCCGGCACCTGGCTGACAAATTTGACCACCACGCCGAATTGGGGCACCTTGGTGCGGTCGGCGATTGCGACATTGGTCCACGGCTGTGGATTCGTCTGGTTGAGTGCCGCTTCGCGTCCATCGATGGTGAAGGACGTTGCGCGCCAAACTCCGTCGAGTGTCGAGGTGGGGGTGTTGTAGGCGGTGAACAACTTGGCGTCCCACATTGCGCTGAACACCAGCAACGACCCGGCGATACCGAACTTGGCGACCACGCCGGTTCGTCGCAGCCAGCCTTTGCCCGCACCGAGCGGCACACTGGGCACAACTGGACGAGTCTCTCCGCGATTGAAGACCACGCGCGCCAGATTCGGCCAATACGGTGACGCGATACCAATTGCTATCAACAACAATTCGCCGACTGCCAGTTTGACCGGCACGTCGTAAGTCATGTTGAGCAATAGCACCTGCGCCAGCGCCATCGCCGACCCGAGTGCACCGAGCAGCTGCGTACGGTTCCACAGCAGTAGCAATCCCGACACCAGCTCAATCAGCCCGGCAGCGACTGAGTACGCCGCGGAGGCACCCATGAAGCCCCACAACGTGTCGAACAGGCTGGTGTCGCCCGTTAACTGCAGCTGGTGGTGGGGAAGGGTCATGAACCCCATCTGGACGGGAATCACCTTGGCCAGCCCGTAACTGATCATCACCAGGGCCAACCCGAAGCGCGCGAACACGATCAGCGAGGCGGCCAGGCGTCGATAGTCGGAACGCCCGCGATCCATGATGGTCCACACCGTGGTAATCAGCAGCGCCAGCACCATCCCGCCGAGATGCGAACACCAGAACCACAACACGTCCGAGCCAGCCGACTTGGCGATCTCGATCCCACGGCCTCGGGTCAGGTAGCTGCCGATCTGCGCGAGTAGCCAAATTATCGGTTCGAGTGGGTGCCGGCCCACACTGTCTTTCACCACGCTACCGCCACCGACGACGAAGAGCATGCCGACACCAATGGTGAAAAGCAGCCGGAAGCAGAGCTTCTCGAGCCACGTCCACGGCGGCGCGACTCCGAGGGGAGCGGATGTTTCGGCGGCCGGGACCGGCGATCGCGCCGTGGTGGTCACGGCAGCGATTGTAGGGTGATCGCCTCCGAATCTGTTGAGATATGAGCGATTCGGGCGACCTTATCAGCGTAGTGATGCTCCTCCCGCGAGGCGACGCCTGGGTGTCGGCGTCCCTCAAGCCGCTTGACGCTTTGCGGGTCGAAATTTCGAGGTCGTGGCGGTGTATCCCGGCGCCGCCGTTCAGGACGCGATGAACGAGAGCAGATCCGGGTTGAGCACATCCGCGTGTGTGGTCAGCATGCCGTGCGGGTAGCCGGGATAGGCCTTCACCGCGCCGTTCTGAAGGAGGTCGACCGCCCGGG
>NZ_LZJB01000184.1:0-1045 GCF_001666895.1 Mycobacterium sp. E3298 | reverse complement strand
TGCCGGCGGCCTGGGCGACGTCGTCGACGCTGACGTCGGCGAAGCCGCGGGCGCTGAACAGCTCGATGGCGACGTCGAGCGAGATCTGGACGTCGACGTAGTCGCTGGCGGCCAGCCGGGCGGCGACCTCTTCGGTGATGCGGACCCCGTTGGTGGAGAACTTCACCCCGACGTGGTGCGCGGTCGCGTAGTCGACCAGCTCCCAGAAGTCCGGCCGGACGGTGGGCTCCCCGCCGCCGATGTTGACGTAGAACACCTGCATGCGTTCCAGCTCGTCGATGATGTCCATGCACTGACGGGTGGAGAGCTCTCGCGGATCGCGCTTGCCCGAGGACGAAAGGCAGTGCACGCACGCCAGGTTGCATGCGTACGTGAGCTCCCACGTCAGGCAGATGGGCGCGTCCAGGCCGCTCTCGAACTGCTCGATGAGCCGCGGCACGGTGGCAGTCATGGGGCCTCCTGGGGTACCAACATCTTCGAATCGGCCAACACGCCGAGCGCGTGCAGATAGGGCGCCTCGCCGGCGTCGTCCACCCCCGCCGCGCGGCAGGCGGAATGGACGTCGGCATGGTCGGCCAGCGACCGCACCACGGTGAGGATGGTGCGGTTCTTCAGGAAGGACAGCTTGCGGGTGCCGAAGTGGTAGAGCAGCGCCCCGAAGGGTTCGGGTCGAACCGCCACCTGCGGGTGCAACCGCCAGCCGCGGTCGGGGTCGAACACGGGGTCAGTAGACCCCGCACATGCCGTCGATGGACACCTCTTCGACCAGGGTCTCGGTGACGAGCTGGGTCTCGGTCTCGGTTTCGTGGTCCACGGGTCATTGCCTTTCGTCGGTTCTTGACAACGATGGGGATCGAGTCACAAGCTTCGTCAGAATATGGCATCGAGTGCCGAAATGGAAGGGCGGGTGTCATGGTGCCGCAGCCGCGGGTGGGCCGTCGCCGCTCGACAACGCCGCACCACATCACCGACGTCGCCATCGAGCTGTTCAGCGCCCGCGGCTTCGCCGACGTCAGCGTCGACGACGTCGCCCAGGCCGCCGGCA
>NZ_LZJB01000183.1:0-22004 GCF_001666895.1 Mycobacterium sp. E3298 | reverse complement strand
GATGTGCAGGTCGCGGCTGAGGTAGTCGGTGATCCGCATCGCCGCCGAGCCGGTCGCCTCGTCCTCCGGCACGCCGAGGTTCGGGAAAAACCCCCGGGTGCGCAGGGTGCCGCTCTCCCGGTCGGTCCAGGCCCACAGGTAGTGCGCCGTGTCGTCGGGAAAATCTCCCGGATCGGCGGCGAGAAGCGCGGCGGCCGAATCGAATTCGTGCAGGGCCACCTCGGGCGCCCAGTCTGAGCGGGCGCTGACGCCGGTGAGGTCTCCGGCATAGCTCACCTGCACGAGACCGGCCGGCACCTGCAGGGTGTGAATCGGCGTGCCGCTCTCCCGCAGCCACCACGACGCGCCGACGGTGGGGTGCCCGGCGAACGCGAGCTGGACCCGGGGGGTGTAGATGGTGGCATGCGCGGTCGTCGAACCCGCGCCCGGAAGATCGACGAAAACCGTTTCGCTGTAGCCCAATTGAGTCGCCAGCCGTTGCCGGTCGGCGGGCCCGATGTGGGCGGCGTTCACCACCCCGAGCGGATTGCCGAAATTGCCGTCCGCATCGGTGAACACCCGCAACACCGTGACGTCGATCCCCATGCAGCGACTGTACGACCCCGGAGCCGGCCGCATCGACCAAGGTGGTTCAGGTGGCGCTGCGTTCGTCGGAGCCCATCGCGTTGAGCACGGCGACGCGGGTCGGCGCGGGGCCGCTGACGGCCTTCTCGCCGCCGCCGCTGCGCAGTAGCCCCCGCAGGGCGGCCTGATCGTATTCGGCGGGAGCGGTGGAATCGATGAAGCGTTCGACGACGTCGATGAAGCGGGCCGGGTCGTCGTGGAAGGGGAAGTGGCCGGAGCCCTCGAAGATTTCGAGGCGGGAGCCCGGCATCGCGGCGTGCGCCATCCACGCGTGCCGGACGGGCACCACCACATCCTTGGTGCCCCACACGATCTGCACCGGGATGGCTTCGGTCAGGTAGCAGCGATCGAGCATGGTGACGATCTGCCCGCGCCAGTCCACCACCGCGCGCAGGGTGCGACTGAAGGCCGCCGAGGCCGTGGGCTCCGGCAGGTCGTCGAGGATCCGCAGGACATTGGGCAGGTCGCGGCCCAGGCCGGTCGATCCGATCGCCAGGCCGGCTATCCGTCCCGCCAGCTGCACGGCCGGCAGCACGAGCGGGAGCCGCAGCAGGGCGAGGGCCTCGCTGCCCATCGGCAGCGACGCGAGCCGGAGCGCGACGTTGACGTCCTTGGTGACGCCGCCGGCGGCGACCAGGATGAGCCGGTCCACCAAATGCGGGAACTGGTAGGCGAATTGCATGGCCACGCCGCCGCCCAGTGAATGTCCGACGACCGTGACCCGCTCGATGTCGAGCACGCTGAGCAGGTCACGCATCCCGTTCGCGTAGGCGGCGACGGAGTAGTCGGCGCGCGGTTTGTCGGATCGCCCGTGGCCGAGCAGGTCCGGGGCGATGACCGTGAACCGCTGAGCGAGCTTGGCCTGCACGGTGTTCCAGGTGGTGGAGTTGTCCCCGATGCCGTGGACCAACAGGATCGCCGGGCCGTCACCGGCGATCCGGTAGGCCCGCTTGTAGCCGTGGATGGTGCGGAACTCCAGCCGGGGCGCCGCGACCTCACGCACCGGGCGGAGAGTGCTCTTGCGCTTCCGCTCGGTCATCTCGCCAACCTTCGGGTCGGGCCCAGGGCCGTGTGGAAAGGTCAGGCCTGGTCGTCGTCGCCGCGCTTCTTCTCCGCCTCCTGGGCGAGGAATCGCTCGAACTCGGCTCCAAGCTCGTCGCCGCTAGGCAGGTCCTCGTCGCGCGTTAGTAACGACCTGTTCTCCTGAGCGTCGATGAAGGCATCGTACTGGCGCTCGAGCGCGGTCACCACTTGAGCAACCTCCGCGCTCGCCTCGACCTGCTCGTCGATCTTGGTCCGGATCACCGCCGCCGCTTCGGTCAACGCCGTCAGCGGTAGCTCGAGCGACGCGATCTTGGCCACTTGCTCGAGCAACGCCTCGGCGGCGGCCGGGTAGTCGGTCTGCGTCAGGTAGTGCGGGACGTGCACGGTGTAGCCGACGACCTCGTGGCCGTGCTGGGCCATCCGGTATTCGAGCAGGTTGGACGCGCTGCCGGGAACCTGGATCTCGGAGATCCACGGGGTGAACTCGGCGATCAACTCGGGGTTGTTCGAGTGCGCGGTCATCGTGATCGGCCGGGTGTGGGGAACCGCCATCGGGACGGTGCCCAGGCCGATGGTCTGGCGCACGTTCAGGCGCTCGGCCAGCAGGCGCACCGCGGTGATGAAGCGCTCCCACTTCAGATCGGGTTCCATCCCGGCGAGCAGCAGAAACGGGGTGCCGATGGTGTCACGCAACGCGTACAAGCTCAGTTCCGGCTCGTCGTAGTTCGTGAAGTGATCGGTCTTGAACGTCATCAGCGGCCGCCGCGACCGGTAATCCAGCAATTCGTCGATGGCGAAGGACGCGACCAGCTCGGTGTCCAGCGCCGCCTTCAGATGCGACGAGGCCAGCCGGATCGCGTGACCGGCGTCCGAGAAACCCTCCAGCGCGTGCACCAGCACCGGGCCCCGGCCGTCCGACGTCGACAACTGCGGCGCAGGCAGCTCTAGCTCGTACATTCCGGCCTGTCCGGGCTGGTAGTGCTGCTCCTGCGGGTCCTGACTAGCCATCGGGATCGCCTCCTCTCGAGGGTCCATCCAGGGTGCCCTACCAGTGTCCCCCGAATCGGGGGGCACCAAAATCAAACAGCGGTGTGAAGTTCGCGTTTAATCCTTCAGCGAACACGCCGGTGGGCGGTGCCCCCGAGTCGGGTGGCCCCCGACGCGTCGGAATCTGCTCGGTGCGCTGGTGTCAGGCATGATGATTCCGATGCGCGTTCCGACCCTGTTGCTGTGCTTGGTGGTCGCCGTGGCGACGTCGGTGACGTCGTGCAAGCGGCCGCCGAACGATCGTGCGTCGGTCCCCCCGGCGCCGACCGTGCGCAGCAGCGCGCCGGCGCAGCGGCTGAGCCAGCCCCAGCAGAAGGCGGTGGCGGGGCCGGTGGACCCGGACAAGCGCGTCGGCGCCATCTTCATCGACGGGGGGCCGCTGCACGTGTGCACGGGCTCGGTGGTGCATTCGACGGGCGGCAACCTGATGATGACCGCGGCGCACTGCCTGGCCGGGGCCTCCAAGATCACCTTCGTGCCGGGCTTCGCCGGCGACGCGCCACCCGGCCCGGCCGATGTGTGGAAGGCCGACGCCGTCTACCTGGACCCCCGCTGGAGCGCGAGCAAGGATCCGAACGCGGACTATGCGATCGCGCGGCTGAGCAACGACGCCGGGGGTTCGGTGGAGGCCCGCGCCGGGCTGGCGCTGACGCTGGGCACCACGCCGCCGCCCGGCAGCCACGTCACCGTGATGGGCTACCCGGCCGGCGTGGGTGGCGCGCCCATCGGGTGTCAGGCCAGCACGTCGGTGACCGAGGGCGGCTTCCCCTCGTTCCCGTGCGAGGGGTTGGTGGACGGCACCAGCGGCGCACCCTGGGTCAGCGGCACCATCCTCACCGGGGTGATCGGTGGTTTCGAGCGTGGTGGCTGCGCCGCGAACGTCTCGTATTCGGCGCCGTTCGACGCGCGAACCGCGCAGTTGCTGGCCCGCGCGGACGCCGGCGGCCCCGGCGACCCGATTCCCGGAGAACTCGACGACAGCTGTTAGTGGCGAAACTGGTTGAGCGCGCGCACTTTGTTCATCACGTCGAGCGCGGCCACCTTGTAGGCCTCGGAGAACGTGGGGTAGTTGAACACGGCGTCCACCAGGTATTCGACGGTGCCGCCGCAGCCCATCACGGCCTGCCCGATGTGCACCATCTCGGTGGCGCTGGTGCCGAAGATGTGCACGCCCAGGAGCTTGAGATCGTCGGTGGACACCAGCAGCTTGAGCATCCCGTAGGAGTCACCGGCGATCTGGCCGCGGGCCAGTTCCCGGTACCGGGCCACCCCGACCTCGTAGGGGATCGCGTTCTTGGTCAGTTCGACCTCGGTGGCCCCCACGTAGGAAACCTCGGGAATGGAGTAGATGCCGATCGGCTGCAGTTCGGTGATGCCGTCGGTCGGCTCCCCGAAGGCGTGATACGCGGCCAGCCGGCCCTGTTCCATCGAGGTCGCGGCCAGCGCGGGGAAGCCGATGACGTCGCCGACGGCGTAGATGTGCGGCACCTTGGTCTGAAAGAAGTCGTCGACGAAGATCCGGCCGCGGTTGTCGGCCTCGAGCTCGGCGTTGTGCAGGTCGAGGTGGTCGGTCTGGCCTTGGCGCCCGGCGGAATACATCACCGTCTCCGCGGGGATCTGCTTGCCGCTGGCCAGGGTCGTGACGGTGCCCGCCGAGCCGACGTCGACCGCGGTCACCTCCTCGCCGAACCGGAACGTCACCGCCAGGTCGCGCAGGTGGAACTTCAGCGCCTCCACGACCTCGGGGTCGCAGAAGTCCAGCATGTCGCTGCGCTTCTCCACCACGGTGACCTTGGTGCCCAGCGCGGCGAACATCGAGGCGTATTCGATGCCGATCACCCCGGCACCGACCACCACCATCGAGGTGGGCAGCGATTTGAGGTCGAGGATGCCGTCGGAGTCGAGCACCCGCTCCTCGTCGAACTCGACACCGGACGGCCGCGCCGGCCGGGTGCCGGTGGCGATGACGATGTATTTGCCGCTTACGGTTAACTTTTCGCGACGGGACGGGTCTTCGACCTCGATGGTGTGCGGGTCGACGAACCGGCCGTGGCCCAGCAACAGGTCGATGCGGTTGCGCATCAGCTGATTGCGTACCACGTCGACCTCCTTGCCGATCACGTGCTGGGTGCGGGCCAGCAGGTCGGCCGGGGTGATCTTCTCCTTGACGCGGTAGCTCGCGCCGTACAGTTCGCGCTGGCTCATCCCGGTGAGGTAAAGGACGGCCTCGCGCAACGTCTTTGACGGGATGGTGCCGGTCTGGACGCACACGCCGCCGAGCATCTGGCCACGTTCGACGACCGCGACCGACTTGCCGAGCTTGGCCGACGCGATGGCGGCCTTCTGGCCGCCGGGCCCCGAACCGATGACCACCATGTCGTACTCTTGCGCCGAACTCATGGGGTAACAGTAGATCAGCAGCACTCACAGTGCTGGGTTCATTCACAGGCGCGGGATTCCGCACGTCCCCGCGAGCACCGGCTGACGGCACGGGCCGCCAGCGTGGTGCCCATGACGACGCATCGACCTGACTTCAAACTCAACCGACCCGGCGCGCTCATCGCCGCGCTGCCGGCGGTTCTCGGGTTCGTTCCCGAAAATTCATTGGTATTGGTGTCTTTGGACGGCGGCGACCTGGGGGCGGTGATGCGGGTCGACCTCTCAGACGAGCTCACCCGTCGGGTCGGGCACCTGGCCGAGGTCGCCGCCGCGGCCCGTCCCGACGCCGCGATCGCGGTGATCGTCAACGAGCAGGGGGCGCACTGCCCGTGCTGCAACGAGCAGTACCGGCAGCTGTGCGACGCACTAGCAAACTCGTTGTCTGAGAACGGTATCGAGCTGTGGGCTGCCCATGTGGTCGACCGTGTCGCGCTCGGCGGGCGCTGGCACTGCGTGGACGGGTGCGGTTCGAGCGGCGTGGTCGACGATCCATCCGCATCACCGCTGGCGGCCGCGGCGGTGCTCGACGGCAGGCGGCTCTACGCGCGCCGCGCCGACCTGCAGGCCGTCATCGCGGTGCAGGACGCGGCGCGCAGCTCCGCGTTGACCGGCGTGATCGACCGGTACGCGACGCGGCGCCTGGCGGCCCAGCGCGCGGATCCGGCCCGACGCGCCCGGGCCGACGTCAAACACGCCATGGTGTCCGCGGCCCGGGCCGCGGCCGGCCAGGCGCTGTCCTCGACCCAGCTGGCCAAGCTGAGCTGCGCGCTGAGCGACGCGCAGGTGCGCGACATCCTCTACGCCCTGGCGGTCGGCGAGAACGCCGGCGAGGCCGAAACGTTGTGGGCGCTGCTGGCGCGCACCCTGCCGCCGCCCTGGCGGGTCGAGGCGCTGGTACTGCTCGCGTTCAGCGCTTACGCCCGTGGCGACGGGCCGCTGGCCGGGGTGTCGCTGGAGGCCGCGCTGCGCTGCGAGCCCGAGCATCGGATGGCGGGCATGCTGGACACCGCGTTGCAGTCGGGGCTGCGGCCGGAGGACATCCGGGAATTGGCGCTCACCGGCTACCGGCTGGCCAAGCAGCTGGGTGTGCGGTTACCACCGCGACGGCCGTTCGGCCGCCGGGCGGGCTAGCCAGACCACCATGCCGGGCGGTCAGACCTTCTCGACCTTGACGGCGTGCGCCATCTCGTGCGGCAGGGTGACGTTCTCGTGGCCCGGGATGACGATGGTCACCCCGGCGGGTCCGGTCTCGACGGTCACCCGGGCGTTGGGGACGACGCCGGCGTCCTTCAGGCGGGTGATCAGGTCGATGTCGCCCTGCACGTGCTCGGTCAGCTGGCGGACCACCACGGCCACCGGCGAACCGGGCGGCAGCTCGGTCAACCGGACCAGGTTGGCGTCGTCGGCGCCCGACTCGGGGCCAACACCGAGGTCCAGGAGCCCCGGGATCGGGTTGCCGAACGGGGAGGTGGTCGGATGGTTGAGCACCTTCACCAGCCGCCGTTCGACGTCCTCGCTCATCACGTGTTCCCACCGGCATGCCTCGGCGTGCACTTCCTCCCAGGGCACACCGATGACGTCGACCAGCAACCGCTCGGCGAGGCGGTGCTTGCGCATGACGGCGATGGCCAACGCCCGGCCCTTGTCGGTGAGCTCGAGGTGCCGGTCGCCGGCGACGTGAAGGAGCCCATCGCGCTCCATGCGGGAAACGGTTTGGCTGACGGTCGGCCCACTCTGGTCGAGGCGCTCGGCGATCCGGGCGCGAAGCGGCGTCACGCCCTCTTCTTCGAGGTCGTAGATGGTCCGCAAGTACATCTCGGTGGTGTCAACCAGGTCGTTCATTCAGCACCTTCCATCGACGCCGAGTCTACTTGGCCAGCTGCGTGAATGGGTGTAACCCTTCCCCGACAAGCGGTATGCCCGCCGCGTCCGCGGCGGGCATACCGTCGTGCTACTAGTTCGGGGGCCTTAGCTTGCGTACGACCGTAGCCGGTCGGCGCGCTCGCCGTGGCGGAGTTTGGACATTACGTCCCGCTCGATCTGGCGGACCCGCTCGCGCGACAGGCCGAACAGCTTCCCGATCTGGTCCAGGGTGCGCGGCTGGCCGTCGTCCAGGCCGAAGCGCAGCCGGATCACCTGGTGCTCGCGCTCGTCGAGAGTGGCGAGCACGCTGCGGATGTCGGTGTGCAACAGCTCGGCGATCACCGCGTTCTCGGCGGACATCGCCTCGGCGTCCTCGATGAAGTCGCCCAGCGGTGCCTCCTCTTCGGAGCCGACCGGCATGTCCAGGCTTACCGGGTCGCGGCTGTGCTCGAGCAGGTCGTTGATCTTCTCGACCGGGATGCCGGACTCGGCGGCCAGTTCCTCGTCGGTGGCCTCGCGGCCCAGGTTCTGGTGCATCTCCCGCTTGATCCGCGCCAGCTTGTTGACCTGCTCGACCAGGTGCACGGGCAGGCGGATGGTGCGGCTCTGGTCGGCCATGCCGCGGGTGATGGCCTGGCGAATCCACCACGTGGCGTAGGTGGAGAACTTGAATCCCTTTGTGTAGTCGAACTTTTCCATCGCGCGGATCAGGCCCAGGTTGCCCTCCTGGATCAGGTCCAGCAGCGGCATGCCGCGACCCGTGTAGCGCTTCGCCAGCGACACCACCAGCCGCAGGTTCGCTTCCAGCAGGTGCCGGCGTGCGGCCTGGCCATCACGCACCACGGCCTCGAGGTCGCGTCGGCGGTTCTCCCCGAGGCGCTTACGGGTTTCCAGCAGGTGCTCCGCGTAGAGCCCAGCCTCGATGCGCTTGGCCAGTTCAACTTCGCCCGCCGCGTTCAGCAGCGCCGTCTTACCGATGCCATTGAGATAAACGCGCACGAGGTCGGCTGCGGGGCTCTGGGCGTCCAGATCGCCGTCAAATCTGCTCGTGCTGGCGTTCGCCATAGCGACCTCCCATTCGGCTTTGTGCTGTCATCGAGTACAACGACAGATCAGCCCTGAGAGTTCCCAGCGGTTTGTCATCTCACACGTCTTGACGTGCACAAATGTGCCGCCGACCTGAGAATGTCCTGAGAAGTCGGGGCAACCGCCTTCTCAGTGCGAGTGGCCGATGTCGCCGCCCGGTCCGGGGGGCCAGCCCGGTTGCGGGTGGCGGCGCGACTCGAGCGCCAGGCGCTCGGCCGTCGGGAACAGCGGGGTGCGCCGCCGGGCGTCGTCGAACCGTCGCGGCTCGTCGGCGCTGCGCGGTGGCCGGTCGTTGGCGATCAGTACGGCCATCCACGGCAGCGGAATCGACACCGCCACGATCGCCAGCGAAATCAGACCGTTGTGCCAGGCGCCGTACGCGACGGCGGCCAGGATGAGCGCCGGTATCCGGAACCCCATCAGCGTCAGGTACTTACGCACCCGGGCTCGGTGCTGTTCTTCGTAGGAGGGTGCGGCGGCGGTGATGAGGATCGGCCTGCCATCATCGTCGAACCCCAACTCGGAGCCGCGCGTCATACTTCCACTGTCCCACACGACGGCGATTCCGGCAGAAGCGAGTTACGGGGCACAATGTCGGGTATGCAGACCCAGACGATCGAGCGCACCGAGACCGACGAACGCGTCGACGACGGGACCGGCAGCGATACGCCGAAATACTTCCACTACGTCAAGAAGGACAAGATCGCCGAGAGCGCGGTCATGGGTAACCACGTGGTGGCGTTGTGCGGGGAAGTGTTCCCCGTCACCAAGGCGGCCAAGCCCGGCTCGCCGGTTTGCCCGGATTGCAAGCAGATCTACGACCGGATGAAGAAGGACTAGATCGGCCGCGGCCGAGCACCCGTCACAGCGCCGCGTTGTCGGCGGCCGCCGGCTCCGGCGGGGGAGCCGCCGGTGCCTTCAGTGGTGTGATGCGCGATTGCAACCACTTGCGCAGCCGGTGCGCGTGCGTCTTCGGCGCCGGGAATTCCTCTTGGATCGCGGCGTTGAGCTCGGCGCCCAGCATCACGGCGAAACCGCCGAAGAACGCGAACAGCAGGAACGCGATCGGGGTGGCCAGCGCGCCGTAGGTGTAGCCCGTGCTGGTGATCCACCGCAGGTAGACCCGCAGGCCCAGCGTGGCGATGAGGAAGACCGCCGTGGCGAGCACGGCGCCGAAGATCAGCCGGTGCGTCGGCAGGGGCTCGGGCAGCGCGACCCGGTACAGGATGACCACGCCGATCAGCAGGCCGAGGATCAGCGCCGGGTAGTAGCCGTAGCGCAGGACGTTTTCCAGGCTGTCCGGGATGTGCTCGCTGACCTTGCGGGGGCCCACCACCAGCACCGGCGCCGCGCACACCACGAACACCAGCATCACCACATACAGGAACAGGGCGAAGAGCCGCTGTCGCACCGGATGCCGCAGTGGCGTCTGGTCGTGCGCCTCCACGACCGCGTCGACGTAGGCCGAGATGGCCGACGATCCCGCCCACATCGAGATCAGGAAACCGACCGACACCACCTCACCCCGGGCGTTGGCGGTGACGTCACGGATGGTCGGCTCGATGATCTCGTTGACGACGCTGGGCGAGAAGAAGCTCCGGATCGCCGAGATGATGCTCTTCTCGATCGCGGTCAGCGTGTCCGGCCCGAACAGCGGCGCCACGTAGGCGAGGCTGCCCAGCATTCCCAGCAGCAGCGGCGGTAGCGACAGCGCCGACCAGAAACCCGCCTGGGCCGACTCGGAAAAGATGGAGTCATCCCAGCTTTTCGAGAGGGTCCTCAGAGTGAGTCGCCAGATGTGATGGCGGGACGGTTTTGCGACTTGATCGCTCATACCCGTCCAGCATTACCGAAGACCGCCCCACTCGCCCACATTGGCGAAGGGTGAGTTCGGCGGAACTAGCTTCCGCTGACCTCCAGGACGGCGGACAGTTCGGTCAGCTTCGCCTCGTGCTCGTTGGCGTGATGCTGGCAGAAGAGAAGCTCAGCTCCTGAAGGCAGCGTGGCACGGACTCGAGCAGCGGCACCGCAGCGGTCGCAGCGGTCCGCCCGGGTGAGCTCGGGACTGGTCAGAGTTGCATTCATGGCTTCTCCGTTCTTGCTTTGATTCACTCTCTCAGACGTATGGGGTTTTTGCGTTGTTCCCCGATCGTTATCGGGTGTGTCGTTTCTCACGACCTGTAAACGTTTCGTTTCGAGGAACTCTCTACAGTGATCATCCGTGGCTTTCGCTCCTGACCTGCTGGTACATCTGTGCGGACGGGACGAGTGGTCCCGCGCCCGCGCGGCCGGTGAGATTCGCCCCGACACGTCCGGCGGCGGCCGGTTCATCCATCTCTCGGCGCCCGGCCAGGTCCATCTGCCGGCCAACCGGCTCTACCGCGGCCGCGATGATTTGGTGTTGCTGCACGTCGACCCGGCGCTGCTGGACTCCGAAGTTCGCTGGGAGCCAGGCGTGGCAACGGATCCGGAGTCGATGCTGTTCCCGCACCTCTACGGTCGGCTGCCCACGGCCGCTGTGATTCGGGTCACCGATTACCGGCCGGGCCCCGACGGCACCTTCCCGCCGGTCGGGGATTCCGCGTAGGCGTCGGCTTCGATCTCCACCAGCATTTCGGGCGCGATCAACGCCGACACCTGCACCATGGTGGCCGCCGGGCGAATGTCACCGAACACTTCGGCGTGCACCGCGGCGACCTCGCCCCAGCGGGACATGTCGGTGACGTACACGCGGGTGCGAACCACGTCGGTGAGCGCCGCGCCAACTTGGGCGAGCGCAATCTCGATGCGGCGCAACGCTTCTCGAGTCTGGGTCGCGATGTCGCCGGCTGGGCCGGAGCCGGTGGTCCCGGCCACCCACACGTGCGGGCCGACCCGTACGGCACGCGAATAGCCGACGGCCGCCTCGAAGTCGGAGCCGGAGGAGACCAGTGTGCGGTTCATGCCGCCACCGTACGACGGCCGGCGCGGCGGGGCGACGCATTTTCCGGTCGAAGACGAGTGGCCTTGCGCGCCAATAAATTCGGCGAGTCGCTCAGTCCAGGTAGTCGCGCAGGACCTGCGAACGGCTGGGGTGGCGCAGCTTTGACATCGTCTTGGACTCGATCTGACGGATGCGCTCGCGGGTGACGCCGTAAACCTGGCCGATCTCGTCGAGGGTGCGCGGCTGGCCGTCGGTGAGCCCGAAGCGCAGCCGTACCACGCCGGCCTCGCGCTCGGACAGGGTCTCGAGCACCGACTGCAGCTGGTCCTGCAGCAGCGTGAACGACACCGCGTCGACGGCCACCACGGCCTCGCTGTCCTCGATGAAGTCACCGAGCTGGCTGTCGCCCTCGTCGCCGATGGTCTGGTCCAGCGAAATCGGCTCGCGGGCGTATTGCTGGATCTCCAGCACCTTTTCGGGCGTGATGTCCATTTCCTTGGCCAGCTCTTCGGGTGTGGGCTCGCGGCCCAGATCCTGCAGCAGCTCGCGCTGGATACGGCCCAGCTTGTTGATCACCTCGACCATGTGCACCGGGATGCGGATGGTGCGGGCCTGGTCGGCCATGGCGCGCGTTATGGCCTGGCGGATCCACCACGTGGCGTAGGTGGAGAACTTGTAACCCTTGGTGTAGTCGAATTTCTCGACCGCGCGGATCAGGCCCAGGTTGCCTTCCTGGATGAGGTCCAAAAACGCCATGCCGCGGCCGGTGTAGCGCTTGGCCAGTGACACCACGAGGCGCAGGTTGGCTTCCAGCAGATGGTTTTTCGCGCGATCGCCGTCGCGGCAGATCCACATCATGTCGCGGCGCTGCGCGGCGGGCAGCTTGTCGCCGCGCTCGGCCATCTCGGCCATCAGCTGCGTGGCGTACAGGCCGGCCTCGATCCGCTTGGCCAGCTCGACCTCTTCCTCGGCGTTGAGCAGCGCCACCTTGCCGATCTGCTTGAGGTAGGCGCGAACCGAGTCCGCGGAGGCGGTGAGTTCGGCGTCCTTGCGAGCCTGGCGCAGCGCCTCGGACTCGTCTTCGTCCCAGACGAAATCACCGGAGGCCTTGTCCTTTTCGGACGGCTCGGCGATCTCCTCGTCCTCTTCGGCGGCGGCCTCGCCGGCCGCGGCGACCGGGGCGGCGGCCTCTTCCTCGCTGTCGTCGGAGTCGGCGGGCTCGACGTCGGCGTCCTCGCCGTCGGCCGCAACGTCGTCTTCCAGGTCGTCCAGGCTCAGGTCGGCGGCGTCGATCTCGAGGTCTTCACCGGGTTCCGCGTCGAGCTCCGCGTCGTCGAGATCTTCGGCGGCCTCCAGGTCGACGTCGGCGTCCGCCGGGGCGCCCTTGGCCGCTTTCGTCCCGCGGGCCGACGGGGCCTTCGCCGCGCGGGTCTTCTTGGTGTCGGCACCGGCCTCGGTCTCGGGCTTGGCGGGCCGCGCCGGGGCCGCCTTGGCGGCGCGCTTAGCGGGGGCGGCGCCGTGAGCGGCCTTGGCCGCCGGTCGCTTAGCGGGGGAGGGTTTCGTGGCGGTCCGTTTCACCGGCGCGTCGGTTGCCGGGCTTGCCTTGGTCGCTGCCACTTACACCCCTTCGTTTGGGCTCACCTTCGGTGGGTATTGGGCATGGTTAACCGAAAGTGTCTGCTATGTCGATGTCGGCGTTGGATCAGCGTGGGTACTTGCACGCTATCGTTCGGGCGGTCGCCGATGACCATTGTAACGACAGTCAGCGGTCGAACGGCTCCGCCGGGCAAAAATCAGTGCGTCACGTCGGAGGTCGACGCCATCGCCGCGCCCACTATTCCGGCGGTGTTGAGCAGGGCCGCAGCCACCACCGGGGTGCGGTTTTCGAGCAGCGGTAGCCACTTGTCGGCCTTGCGGCTGATGCCGCCGCCGGCGATGAACAGGTCGGGCCACACCGCGTTCTCGATGGCGACCAGCACGCGGGTGACCTGCTTGGCCCACTTCTCGAAGGTCCAGTCGTTCTTCTCTTTGACCGACGACGCCGCCCGCTGCTCGGCCTCCTTGCCGCCCACCTCGAGGTGCCCGAACTCGGTGTTCGGGATCAACGTGCCGTTGTGGATGACCGCGGAGCCGATCCCGGTGCCGAACGTCAGCAACACCACCAGGCCGGACTGGTTTCTGCCCGCACCGTAGTGTTCCTCGGCCAGCCCGGCGGCGTCGGCGTCGTTGAGCACCGTGACGTCCTGGCCGCCCAGCTCGGCGCTGATGATGTCGCGCGCGTTGGTGCCGATCCAGGATTTGTCGACGTTGGCCGCCGTCTGGACGACGCCGTGGGTGACGACCCCGGGATAGGTCACCCCGAGCGGGCCGGTCCAGCCGAACGCGTTGACCACCTCGCCGATGGTCTTGGCGACCGCCGACGGTGTCGCCGGCTGCGGGGTCAACAGCTTGACCCGATCGCCGATCAACTCGCCGGTGTCCATGTCGACGATGCCGCCCTTGATGCCGCTGCCGCCGACGTCGATGCCGAATCCCCGACGCTGTGGGGTGCCGACGGCGGTCCCGGTGCCGGGCGAATCCGTGGTCGAGTCGGTGCTGGTCATCGAAGCTCCTGGGCGTGACTTTGGCTGTCCGCCCACCTTAGCCCGGTGCCGATGTGGCGACGGGGTATCTGCGGGGCCGCGCCGCCTGTGATGCGATAGACCGGTGACCCGCCCTCAGGACGAGCCCGCCCGGTTGCGCGCGGTGGCCGAGTCGTTGGCCACGGAAGCCGCCGCGTTCGTGCGGCGCCGGCGCGCCGAGGTGTTCGGGGCGACCGCGGCGGGCTCGCCATCTCCAGGCGACGGCGCCGTGCGGTCGAAGAGCACCCCCACCGATCCGGTGACCGTCGTCGACACGGAAACGGAGCGCCTGCTGCGGGATCGGCTGGCCGAATTGCGGCCGGGCGACCCGATTCTCGGCGAGGAGGGGGGCGGCCCGGCCGATCCGGCGGGCACGCCCGCGGGCGCGGTCACCTGGGTGCTCGATCCCATCGACGGCACGGTGAACTTCGTCTACGGCATACCGGCGTACGCGGTGTCGGTGGGCGTGCAGGTCGACGGGGTGTCGGTGGCGGGCGCGGTCGCCGACGTCGTCGGCGGCCGGGTGTACTCGGCGGCGGTGGGCCAGGGCGCACACGTCATCGACGAGGACGGCCCCCGGCCGTTGCGGTGCGCCGCGGTCGACGACTTGTCGATGGCGTTGCTGGGCACCGGTTTCGGTTATTCACGGCAGCGCCGGACGACGCAGGCGGCGTTGTTGGCGCGGCTGCTGCCGGTGGTCCGCGACGTCCGTCGCATCGGCTCGGCGGCGCTCGATCTGTGCATGGTCGCGGCGGGCCGGCTGGACGCGTTCTACGAGCACGGCCTGCAGCCGTGGGATTGCGCCGCGGGCGCGCTGATCGCGGCCGAGGCGGGGGCGCGAGTTAGCTTGCCGCCGCCCGACATTGAGGGCGCCGGGCTGGTGCTGGCCGCCGCGCCGGGAATCGCCGACGCGCTGCTGGCCGCGCTGAACGAGGTCGACGGCCTGGACCCGATTCTCGACTGACGGTTCGTCAGCAGCTGCTGGAGTGAATCTTGGTGAGCAGCGCGGGGTCTGACGGCTCGGTGGCGCCGGGGCGCAGCGCGGCGAGGGCGGCGTCGATGTCGTCGTTGTGGGCCAGCGCGGTGAAGTCCGTTCCCAGCGACAGGTCGACGGAGTCGTCGGCGCGGTTGTCGTTGAACAACTCCATGCAGGGCGCCACCAGCCACACCGTCGCCGCGGTGGCTTGCCCTGCGGTGCCGAACCGGATCTGGCCCTGGCAGGTGAGCCGGGTGCCCGCGTAGAGCGGATCGTTGGCGGCGGCCGGCTGGGCGAAGCCGAGGTCTTTCAGCGCGCCGGCGACGTCGCCGGCCTGTCCGCCACGGCCGCTGGCGTTGAGGACGCGGACCTTGGCGTCGTTGAGCTTGGCCGGCGTGACGTCCATCATCGCGCTCCGCGACACCTGCTCGCCGAGCTGAGCCGCCGTCGAATTGGCCCCCTTCGGTGGTGGGTTGCACACCGCGACCTCGTGCACCCTGGCCGGCCGGGTCAGCGCAATCGTCCACACCACGGCCGTCGCCGCCACCAGGAGGACCACCACAACGATGGCGGGCCGGGGATTGCGTCGCCGGAAGGGCCGGCCGTGCTTGTCGAAGGCAGTACCCTCGGTGATTTGTGCGACCACAGGTGCACTCTAGTCGCACCCTAAACGCACTGTTCAAAGGCGAACGCAAGGGCCAATATGGGTGTGTGACGCAAATCACACACAACCGGGCCGCGATCCGGGCACGAATCATTTGGTGGATGCGTTCGACGCTGGTACAAAGCGATGCTTGAGCAACGAGGGCATGTGAGGGGATAGGGCAATGCCTACCGACTATGACGCTCCACGGCGCACCGAGACCGACGATGTCTCGGAGGACTCGCTGGAGGAGCTCAAAGCACGACGCAACGAGGCGGCTTCGGCCGTGGTTGACGTCGACGAATCCGAAACCGCTGAATCTTTTGAACTGCCTGGCGCCGACCTGTCGGGGGAAGAACTGTCGGTGCGCGTCATTCCGAAGCAGGCTGACGAGTTCACCTGCTCCAGCTGCTTCCTGGTGCAACACCGCAGCCGACTGGCCAGCGAAAAGAACGGCCTCATGATCTGTACCGACTGCGCAGCCTGACAGGTCAGCTGCGCAATGCCGACAGCACCCGCTCGGGGTGGCGGCAACTCACCAGCCAGTACGGCGTCGGGTCGTCCGGGTCGTCGAGGACGACCAGAATCATCGGTCCGATCCATGCCCGGTGCAGGACGAACGCCGCCGGGTCGAGTTGGCGTCCCAGCGCCGCGGACTTGGCCGACGCGGCGACCGAAGCGGATCGGGCGATCACGGTGACCGGCAGGTGCGCCTCACCGGCCCACAGCTCGACCCCGCCGGGGGCGTTCGGATCGGCGGTGACCCGAATCTCCACGCGGCCCAGCCACAACAGCGTTCCGGCGGCCACCGCGAACAGCGTCGCGTACGGCAGCCAGGTAGGACGGGGGGCGACACCCATGTTGACTTCGAACGCGATCAGCCCCGCCAGCCCGAAGGCCAACGGCCACCACCACCATGGCACCCACAGTCGTTCGCGATATCGCACACTGTGCGGCGCGACGCGCGTCCCGGACACGCAGTCAAGGGTAATCTGTGGCCCCGTGTCGACCAGTCTGGCCATCATCCGCCTCGATCCCGAGCTTCCACTGCCCACGCGCGCACATGAGGGCGACGCCGGAGTGGATCTCTACAGCGCGGAGGACCTCAAGCTGGAACCCGGGCGACGCGCCCTGGTGCGCACCGGCGTCGCGGTCGCGATTCCGTTCGGGATGGTCGGGTTGGTCCACCCGCGTTCGGGACTGGCGTCGCGCGTGGGACTTTCGATCGTCAACAGCCCCGGCACCATCGACGCGGGTTATCGCGGCGAGATCAAGGTCGCGCTGATCAACCTCGACCCGGCCGAGCCGATCGTGGTGCATCGGGGTGACCGCATCGCCCAGCTGCTGGTGCAGCGGGTCGAGTTGGTCGAGCTGGTCGAGGTGTCGTCGTTCGACGAGGCCGGGCTGGCCGAAACCTCCCGTGGCGACGGTGGCCACGGTTCCTCCGGCGGACATGCGAGTTTGTGATGGCACTTAAGAGACGTAGCGACGACAGCGACGAGCCGGTGGACGCGGAAGCTGCCGCCGACCCGATCGACGACGAGTACGGCGAGGAACTCGAGGGCCCCTTCGACATCGACGATTTCGACGACCCGTCGGTCGCGGAATTGGCGCGCCTGGACCTGGGCTCGGTGCTCATTCCCATGCCGGAGGCGGGCCAGCTGCAGGTGGAGCTGACCGAGACCGGCGTTCCGAGCGCGGTGTGGGTCGTCACGCCCAACGGCCGCTTCACCATCGCGGCCTACGCGGCGCCGAAGACGGGCGGCCTCTGGCGCGAGGTGGCCGGCGAGCTCGCCGATTCGCTGCGCAAGGACTCGGCCAAAGTCAGCATCAAGGATGGCCCCTGGGGCCGCGAGGTGGTCGGCTCGGCTTCCGGGGCGGTGCGCTTCATCGGGGTCGACGGGTACCGGTGGATGATCCGCTGCGTCATCAACGGCCCGCACGAGACCATGGAGGCGCTCGAGCAGGAGGCGCGAGCGGCGTTGGCGGACACCGTCGTTCGCCGCGGTGACACGCCCCTTCCGGTGCGCACGCCGTTGACCGTGCAGCTGCCCGAGCCCATGGCGCAGCAGCTGCGGGAGGCCGCGGCCGCCCAGCAAGCCGAGGCGCAACAGGCCCAACAAGGCGAGGCGGAGTCGGGGTCTAACGAGCCCACCGCGCGCCGCAGCGTCGAGGGCTCGGCCATGCAGCAGCTGCGCACCACCACCGGCGGCTGACCCGAACCCGTCAGCCCACATCGGCGAGGGCGGCCAGGCACGCCGCGCCCAGCGCGGCGGGGTCCACGCCGATCTGGTCGAGCGTCACCGTTCGCAGCGCCGCGCGCGGCGCGGCATCGACCCACTCCACGCCGACGCCCAGCGGATGAATGGGATCGTCGACCGCGGCCGCCACGGCCAGGGGCACGGTCAGGCGGGCCAGCGCGGCGCGGGTCGGCGCCACATAGGCGGCCGCCTCGTCCATCGCGTCGGGCAATTGTGGCCACTGGGCCCGCCACGACCGGGCCAATTCGTCGGCCAGCCAGGGCGGGCTGGATGCCCTCATCAGACCGGTCGTCACCGCCAGCCCATCAGCGCGCAGCTGCGACGCCGTATACCGCGCCGCGAGCGCCGCGGGCGCGGCTTCCGGTGCGCCGGCCCACGCCGGCAGGGCGGCCAGGACGGCGACCACGTCGTCCGGGTGGGCCAGTGCCCAGGCGGCGGCCACCGCGGCGCCGATCGACACGCCGCCGACGGCGATCGGGCCGGTGCGCGCGGCGGCATCCAGGGCCGACACGTAGCCGTCGATCAATTGATCCGGCCGGGGCGGCGGGGCCACCAGCACCGCGCCGACGTCGCCCAGCGGGCCCGAAAACGCACGGTGAACGTAGTCGTCGTCGGACCCGGTGCCGGGCAACAACACCGTCGTGACACCCCGCAGATCGACAGCCACCCCCCGATAGTGCCTGGCGTCCAGTTGCGCTCCAACATCGGTGTTTGAGTCGGTTGGCGCGTGGGAACCAACAGGTCTACGGTGTCCGTTGGCATAAGTGAAGCGCCGAGGCTTAACAGCATTGTCAGGAGTGGCCATGGGGGCCCAAGGATATCTGCGCCGGCTCACCCGTCGTTTGACGGAGGCGCCGGAGCAACGCGACTCCGAGGAGTTGTCCGACGAGGTCGCGAGCACTGGCGCGCAACGGGTTATCGATTGCGAGCGTGGCCAAGAGGTCACGATGGTCGGCACGCTGCGCAGCGTGGAATGTAACGGCAAGGCCTGTGCGGGCGGGGTCCGCGCCGAGCTGTTCGACGGCAGCGACACCGTCACTTTGGTCTGGTTGGGGCAGCGCCGGATCCCCGGCATCGACTCGGGCCGCAAGCTGCGGGTGCGGGGCCGGCTGGGCAAGCTGGAGAACGGCACCAAGGCCATCTACAACCCGCACTACGAAATTCAGCGGTGACCCGACCCGACGATCGGGGGCCGAGTTCGGGACCCGACGAGTCGGGCGGGGCTGAGCGCGCGACCGTCAACCGCATCACCGCCGAACGCCTGCTGCGGCAGGCCGGCGGGGTCAGCGGGGTCATCTATTCGTCGCTGCCCGTTGTGATCTTCGTCATTGCGTCGAGCGTGTCGGGCTTGTTCGCGGCGATCGCCTCCGCGCTGACCGCGGCCGCCCTGGTCTTGGTGTGGCGCCTGATCCGGCGGGATTCCCCGCAGCCGGCCGTGTCCGGGTTCTTCGGCGTCGCGATCTGCGCGCTGGTCGCCTACATCGTCGGGGAGTCCAAGGGCTACTTCCTGCTGGGCATCTGGATGTCGTTGGTGTGGGCGGTGGTCGTCGCGGCGTCGGTCGTCATCCGGCGGCCGCTGGTCGGCTACGTGTGGACCTGGGCCACCGGGCGGGGTCACGGCTGGCGCGACGTCCCACGGGCCGTCCACGCGCTCGACGCGGCCTCGATCTGTTGGGTGTTGGTCTTCGCCGCCCGGTTCGTGGTCCAGGGCCTGCTCTACAACGCCGATCAGACGGGTTGGCTGGCCGTCGCTCGCATTGCGATGGGTTGGCCGCTGACCGTGGCGGCTGCGCTGGCGACGTACCTGGCGATCAAGTCCGCGCAGCGCGCCATGCTCGCGGCCGGCGACGCCCGCGCCCCGATCGACGCCGATCCCGTCAGCGACTAGCGGTGATCGCGAGCGCGGCGGAGCCGGGCGCTGCGGGTCACCGCCATCGGTCCGCGGTGATCGCGAGCGCGGCGGAGCCGGGCGCTGCGGGTCACCGCCATCGGTCCGCGGTGATCGCGAGCGCGGCGGAGCCGGGCGCTGCGGGTCACCGGTCCTAGTCGTCGAGCCCCGGGCCGTCGGGCAGCAGGAGCTTGCGCAGATCCTCTTCGGCCTCGGCGACCGCGACGAAGAGCAGCTCGTCGCCGCCTTCGAGCGGCTCGTCGGCCTCCGGCACGATTACCCGCGGGCCGCGCAGGATCGTCACCAGCGAAGCGTCGCGCGGCAGCTGCAGCCGGCGCACCGGCTTGCCGCCCCAGGGGGTGTCGTCGGGCAGCGTGATCTCGACCAGGTTGGCCTGCCCGCGGCGGAATTCCATGAGCCGCACCAGATCACCGACCGCGACGGCCTCTTCGATCAGTGAGGCCAGCATGCGCGGCGTGGACACCGCCACGTCGACGCCCCAGGCGTCGGTGAACAGCCACTCGTTGCGGGGGTCGTTGACCCGGGCCACCACCCGGGGCACCGCGAATTCGGTCTTGGCCAGCAGGCTGAGCACGACGTTGGCCTTGTCGTCGCCGGTTGCGGCGACCACCACGTCGAATTCGTGCAGGTGCACCGATTCCAGCAGGCTCAGTTCGCAGGCGTCGCCGAGCCGCCAGTGCGCGGCGGGGATGGCGTCGACGTCGACGTGATCGGGGTTGCGCTCGATCAGCGTCACGTCGTGGCCGTTGCCGATGAGTTCGCGACTGACGGAGCGGCCGACCGCGCCGGCCCCGGCGACAGCTACCTTCATGTTCGCCGCTCCTTAACCGAGGTCTTCGCTGGGTGGCAGGGCCGCGATGGCCACGGCCTCGGCCACCCGGCCCGAGATCGCGGCGACGTAGACCTGATCGCCGGCCTGCAGAGCCGTCTTGGGCTCGGGCAGGACGCCGGCTCCGAACCGGATCAGGAAGGCCACCCGGGCGCCGGTCGCCTGCTCGAGATCGGTGACCCGGTGGCCGATCCACTCCTCGTGCAGGACTACCTCGGCGACGGCCACCGTGCCGGTCGGGTCCCGCCATTTGGCTGTCTCGGTGTCCCGCAGCAGCGCGTTGAGCAGGCGGTCGGTGGTCCAGGGCACGGTGGCGATGGTGGGGATGCCGAGGCGCTCGTAGACCTCGGCCCGCTTGGCGTCGTAGATGCGGGCGACGACGCGCTTCACGCCGAAGGTCTCCCGGGCCAACCGCGCCGAGATGATGTTCGAGTTGTCGCCGGAGGAGACCGCGGCGAACGCGTCGGCCTCCTCGATGCCG
The DNA here is from genome assembly GCF_001666895.1 of Mycobacterium sp. E3298. Lineage (NCBI taxonomy): Bacteria > Bacillati > Actinomycetota > Actinomycetes > Mycobacteriales > Mycobacteriaceae > Mycobacterium > Mycobacterium sp. E3298. Next base: position 1,258 of record NZ_LZJB01000183.1, on the reverse strand, counting down.
GCCCGCAGCAACACGTCGCGGTCGAACCCCTGGCCGAGCACCCGTTCCCCGCCGTATTCCGGGCTGAGCCGGTTGAAGGCCGTGCTGTCGCGGTCGATGACCGCGACGTCGTGGCCGATCCGCGACAGCCCGTCGGCCACCGAGGCACCGACGCGGCCACAGCCCATCACCACTACTCGCAATTTCCGATCCTCTCGGCTGCGTCCTGCGGCCCCCATCGGCAACCCACGTCGGCCAGCCGATTTCGGGTCGGCAAACATTCTCACCTACGAAGCTACCGCCACACCCCGGTGGGCTTAGTCTTGGCTCTCGTGTCCAAACTTTCCACCGCAGCGCGTCGATTGCTAATCGGTCGGCCGCAACGCAGCGACCGGCTGAGTCACACCCTGCTGCCCAAGCGGATCGCCTTGCCGGTGTTCGCCTCCGACGCGTTGTCCTCGGTGGCGTACGCACCCGAGGAAGTCTTCCTGATGCTGTCGGTCGCCGGCCTGTCCGCCTACGCGTTGACGCCCTGGATCGGTCTCGCCGTGGCCGCGGTGATGCTGGTGGTCGTGGCCAGCTACCGGCAGAACGTGCACGCCTACCCCTCGGGCGGCGGTGACTACGAGGTGGTCACCACCAACCTCGGTGACACCGCCGGACTGGTGGTCGCCAGCGCGCTGATGGTGGATTACGTTCTGACCGTGGCCGTTTCGACGGCGTCGGCGATGGCCAACATCGGCTCGGCGATCCCGATCGTGGCCGAGAACAAGGTCTGGTTCTGCGTGGCCTCGATCCTGCTGGTGATGGCGTTGAACCTGCGCGGAATCCGCGAGTCGGGCGTGGCGTTCGCCATTCCGACCTACGCGTTCATCGTCGGCGTCTTCATCATGATCGGCTGGGGCCTGTTCCGGATCTTCGTGCTGGGCAACCCGCTGCGCGCGGAGTCGGCCGGCTTTCAGATGCACGCCGAGCACGGTCAGGTCGTCGGCTTCGCGCTGGCATTCCTGGTGGCGCGCTCGTTCTCCTCGGGCTGCGCGGCGCTGACCGGGGTGGAGGCGATCAGCAACGGGGTTCCGGCATTCGAGAAGCCCAAGTCGCGCAACGCGGCGACGACGCTGCTGATGCTGGGCGGGATCGCGGTGGCCCTGCTGATGGGCATCATCGTGCTGGCCCAGCAGATCGGGGTGCAGCTGGTCGAGGATCCCGCCCGGCAATTGACCGGCGCGCCGCCCGGCTACTACCAGAAGACGCTGGTCACCCAGCTGGCGGAAACGGT
>NZ_LZJB01000182.1:0-9138 GCF_001666895.1 Mycobacterium sp. E3298 | reverse complement strand
ACCGCCACGAGGAAGCCCAGCAGATGCTGCGCGACAACGAGACGTTCTCGTCGGCGGCCGTCATCGCCGCGTTCGGGCCGGTGCTGGGGGAGCGCGTCATGCTCGGCATGGACGAACCGGTGCACGGGCGGCTGCGGTCACTGGTGTCAAAGGCCTTCTCGCAGAAGGCGTTGGCCCGCTGGGAAGACGAACTCGTCGGGCGGGTGGGCAACAGCCTGATCGACAAGTTCGCGGCGAACGCAAAGGCCGACCTGGTCAAGGAATTCACCTTCGATTACCCCAGCCAGATCATCGCGGGCCTGCTGGGGCTGCCGGAGGAGGACTATCCGCAGTTCCAGCGGTGGTCGATTTCGTTGCTGAGTTGGATCCTGAATCCCGAACGCGGCCTTGCCGCCTCGGCCGCGCTCTGCGACTACTTCGCACCCATCCTGGCGGCGCGCCGCGCCGAGCCGAAGGAAGATCTGATCAGCGCGCTGGCCCAGGCCGAGATCGACGGCGAGAAGCTCGAGGACGAGGAGATCTACTCGTTCCTGCGGCTGCTGCTGCCCGCCGGGGTGGAGACGACGTACCGGTCCCTGGGCAGCCTGCTGCTCGCGCTGCTGTCGGATCCCGCGCAGCTGGATGCCATCCGCGCGGACCGGTCGCTGCTACCACAGGCCATCGAGGAGGGTGTGCGCTGGGAACCGCCCCTGCTGACCATCACCCGGGTGGCGACTCGCGACACCGAACTCGGCGGGGTGGCGATACCGGAAGGGTCCACGGTGATGCCGATGCTGGGCTCCGCCAACCGGCAGGAGGACCGTTACCCCGATCCCGACAGGTTCGACATCTTCCGCACACCCAGGGCCCACCTGGGCTGGGGGCACGGCGTGCACGTCTGTCTCGGCATGCACCTGGCGCGGCTGGAGATGCGCACCGCCATCAACCTTTTGCTCGACCGCTTGCCCAACCTGCGGCTGGACCCCGACGCCGACGATCCGCACGTCCGCGGGCAGATTTTTCGTTCGCCGACGTCGGTGCCCGTGCTGTTCGACCCACAATGACCAGGCCCGTAGGGGTTGTCGCTTGCCAATCGGCTAGTTTCCGGTAAGGCTCTCTGTAGCCCCTCAACGACTCAGAAGAGAGTGACAAACATGACCGAGGCTGTAAAGGTGCGGTTCGAGCCGAAGATGATGATCGACGGGAAGCTCGTCGACGGGCAGTCCGGCACCTTCACCAACATCAACCCGGCGACCGAGGAGCCGCTCGGGGAGGTCGCCGACGCGTCCAAGGAGGACATGCACCGGGCGATCGACGCCGCCCGGCGCGCCTTCGACGAGAGCGACTGGTCGACCAACCGGGAGTTGCGCAAGCGCTGCCTCTTGCAGCTGCACGAGGCGATCGAGTCGGAGAAGGAGGAGCTGCGCGAGGAGCTCATCCTCGAGGTGGGATCGCCGCGGGCCATCACCTTCGGTCCCCAGCTGGACGCGCCGCTGGAGGACGGGCTGCGCTACCCCGCCAGGCTGATCGACGAGTACGCGTGGGAGACCGACCTGGGTGACAAGGTGATCAGCCTGACCGGCACGCTGACCACCCGCAAGGTGTGGCGCGAGCCGGTGGGCGTCGTCGGCGCGATCGTGCCGTGGAACTTTCCGTTCGAGGTCACCCTCAACAAGCTCGGCCAGGCGCTCGGCACCGGCAACACCGTGGTGCTCAAGCCGGCGCCGAACACCCCGTTCAACGCGACCCGGCTGGGCCGGCTGATCGCCGAGAAGACCGACATCCCCGCCGGCGTCGTCAACGTCGTGACCGCCTCGGATCACTTTGTGGGCGAAGAACTTACGCTTTCGCCCAAGGTCGACCTGATCTCGTTCACCGGCTCGACCGTGGTCGGGCAGCGGATCATGGAAAAGGGGGCCGCCACCATGAAGCGGCTCTTCCTCGAGCTGGGCGGCAAGTCGGCCACCATCGTGCTGGAGGACGCCGACTTCCCGACGGCTTGCATGGTCGGCATCGCGCCGTGCATGCACGCCGGCCAAGGCTGCGCCAACCCGACCCGGATGTTGTTGCCGCGGTCGCGCTACGACGAGGGCGTGGAAATCCTCAAGGGCATCTACGAGAACGTCACGTGTGGTGACCCGCAGGACCCGGGAACCCTGTGCGGCCCGGTGATCTCGGAGGTGCAGCGAAATCGCGTGATGGGCTACATCCGCAAAGGTGTCGAAGAGGGCGCCACGGCGCTCGTCGGCGGCCCCGACGCGCCCACCGGCTTCGACAAGGGTTTCTACGTCAGGCCAACGCTTTTCACCGATGTCGACAACTCCATGACGATCGCCCAGGAGGAAATCTTCGGTCCGGTGCTCGCCGTGATCCCGTTCGACGACGAGGAGGACGCGATCCGGATCGCCAACGACAGCAAGTACGGCCTGGCGGGCAACGTGATGTCCGGCTCGCTGGAGCGGTCGCTGGCGGTGGCCCGAAGGATTCGGGCCGGCTTCATGGGCGTCAACGGCGGCGCGCCGTATGGCGCCGACACCCCGTTCGGCGGGTACAAGTACAGCGGGGTGGGCCGCCAGAACGGTGTCGCCGGGTTCGACCAGTACACCGAGATCAAATCGGTGGCCTATCCCGCCGTCTAAGGCCCGTCGAGATCGCCGTCACGGCTGCGGGTTTGGGCTCACCCGCGACCGTGGCGGCAATCTCGGCGTGGGTCAGGCGGGCGCGACCGGTCGTTTCAGCGTGCAGACGATGCTCCACTCGAAGTAGTGGTCGCCGCCCTTGTCGTAGTCCTTGAAGCGGTGGGCGACCTGGGTGCGCTGCACCGACGACCCGACGATCTCCCAGCCCTGTTGTCCGTAGGACTGCGTCAGACGGTTCGCTTCGTCCAGCACGGCCTGCAGAGATTCGTTCGTGTACGAGACGAAGGTGCTCTCCCATTGCTGGGGATACCACTTGCCATCGGATGCCAGCCACCAGCCGGGGCCCGGTGAAGGGGTGCTCACATCGGGGCACCCTACGTCGCCGAGCCTCGCGGAAAAATGGACTGCACATGACGGGGTGCCGAAAAGCTGGCAATCGGAAGGCCATCTGCCACCCAAAACCACCCCGGCCCGCGCCCGCCCAACGCGTTGGTTGACAATCGACGGCGAGACTCACTTTCACCGATTAGGGTCCTAACGTCAAAGGAGACACCACCATGGCTGAAGCCGTCATCGTCGAGGCAGTGCGCTCACCGGTCGGGAAGCGCAACGGCGGATTGTCCGGGGTGCACCCGGCGGACCTGTCGGCGCAGGTGCTCAACGGGTTGGTGGACAAGGCGGGTATCGACCCCGGCCTCGTCGACGACGTCATCTGGGGCTGTGTGATGCAGGCCGGTGAGCAGGCCCTCGACATCGGCCGCACCGCCCTGCTGGCCGCCGGCTGGCCGGAATCCGTCCCCGGTGTGACCGTCGACCGTCAGTGTGGTTCGAGCCAGCAGTCGATCCACTTCGCGGCGGCCGGCGTGGTGGCCGGGCACTACGACGTCGTCGTGGCCGGTGGGGTGGAGTCGATGTCGCGCACTCCGATGGGTTCGTCGTTGGCCAACGGCGGCCGCCCCTACCCGAAGACCTTCCTGGACCGCTACGAGGGCCAGATCCCCAACCAGGGCATCGGCGCCGAGATGATCGCCGAGCGGTGGGGATTCGACCGCACCGCGCTCGACGAGTTCTCGCTGGGCTCACACGAAAAGGCCGCTGCGGCACAGGATTCCGGCGCTTTTGACGACCAGATCGTCGGTATCAAGGACCAGGACGGAAACGTGGTGCTCAAGGACGAGGGCATCCGCCGCGGCACCCCGATGGAGAAGATGGCGTCGCTGAAGCCGGCGTTCAAGGAAGACGGGGTGATCCACGCGGGCAACTCGTCGCAGATCTCCGATGGCTCGGCCGCGATCCTGTTCATGTCGGCCGAGAAGGCCAAGGAGCTCGGCCTGAAGCCGATCGCGAAGGTGCACACCGCGACGCTGGCCGGAGCCGACCCGGTGATCATGCTGACCGCGCCGATCCCCGCCACCCAGAAGGTGCTGAAGCGTTCCGGCCTGTCCATCGACGACATCGGGGCCTACGAGGTCAACGAGGCGTTCGCGCCGGTGCCGCTGGCGTGGCTGAAAGACATTGGCGCCGACGAGAAGAAGCTCAACCCCAACGGCGGTGCGATCGCGCTGGGGCACCCGCTGGGCGGCTCCGGCGCCCGGATCATGACGACGCTGCTGTACCACATGCGGGACAAGGGAATTCGTTACGGTCTGCAGACCATGTGCGAGGGTGGCGGCCAGGCCAACGCCACCATCGTGGAATTGTTGTGACGGACGTTGACACCGCGGCGCCCGGCGCGCTGACCGAGCGCCGCGGCAACGTCATGGTGATCACCATCAACCGGCCGGAAGCCCGCAACGCGGTCAACGGTGCCGTCAGCATCGGCGTCGGGGACGCGCTGGAGGAGGCCCAGCAGGATCGCGAGATCCGGGCCGTGGTGATCACCGGCGCGGGCGACAAGTCGTTCTGCGCCGGGGCCGACCTCAAGGCGATCTCACGTCGGGAGAACATCTATCACCCCGACCATCCCGAGTGGGGCTTCGCCGGTTACGTGCACCACTTCATCGACAAACCCACGATCGCGGCGGTCAACGGCACCGCGCTGGGCGGCGGCACCGAGCTGGCGTTGGCCAGCGACCTGGTGGTGGCCGACGAGCGCGCCCAGTTCGGGCTGCCGGAGGTCAAGCGGGGGCTCATCGCCGCCGCGGGGGGCGTCTTCCGGATCGTGCAGCAGCTGCCGCGCAAGGTGGCGATGGAGCTGCTGCTGACCGGCGAGCCGATCACCGCCGCCGACGCCCTCGAATGGGGCCTGATCAATCAGGTGGTCAAGGAGGGCACGGTGCTGGAGGCCGCGCTCGCGCTGGCCGCGCGGGTGACGGTGAACGCGCCGCTGTCCGTGCAGGCCAGCAAGCGCATCGCCTACGGCGTCGACGACGGCGTCATCACCGACGAAGAGGTGGGCTGGGCGCGCACCATGACCGAGATGCGCGGCCTGATCAGGTCGGAGGACGCCAAGGAGGGCCCGCTGGCGTTCGCCGAGAAGCGCGAGCCGGTCTGGAAGGCCCGCTAGCCCGCCAGTACGTTCACCCCGCGCTGGAACGCGCCGGGCAACAGCGTGCACGCCGGCACGATGGCGCGGCGCGCGATCGGCGGGGCGCTGGCCAACACCAGCGCGCGGGTGAGCAGCCGGTAGTTGCGGGTAATCCGTTGCCACGCAAACTCATACGACTGCGGCGCCTCGTCGACGATGGCGGCGACCACAGCGGCCGCTTGCTTGACCGCCAGGCTGATGCCCTCGCCCGTCAGCGCGTCCTCGTAGCCCGCCGCGTCGCCCACCAACAGCACGCGCCCCGCGACCCGGCGAGAGACCACCTGGCGTAACGGGCCGCAGCCGCGCGCGTCACCGCGGGTGGCGCTGCCGAGCCGGCGGGCCAGCCCGGGGAACCACGCGAGGTCGGGCCGGCCGCGCGACAGGATCGCCACGCCCACCAGATCCGGCTCGACCGGCGTCACATATGCCTCACCCCAGCGCGACCAATGCACCTCGACGAACTCCGACCACGGCGGCACCCGGAAATGCCAGCGCACGCCGTAGCGCCGCGGCGTTCCGGCCGTCGCCGTGATCCCGACGGCCCGCCTGACCTGTGAGTGCAGTCCGTCGGCCGCCACCAACCATTTCGCGCGCACGCCGGCGGCCGTCACCCCGTGCGCGTCCTGGTGCACGGTGGTCACCCGCGCCCGAAGCCATTCCGTGTCTTGCTCTTTGGCGCGCGCGGCCAGCGCCGCGTGCAGCGTGGTGCGTCGCACGCCGCGACCCGGGCCGTTACGAAACCGGGCCTGGGCACGGCGGTGTTCGCTCACGTAGGCGATTCCGTGAAAGGGCATGCCGACCGGGTCGACGCCGAGGGACGTCAGCTCGGCCAGCCCGCCGGGCATCAGGCCTTCACCGCACGCCTTGTCGATGGGTCCCTCCCGCGGGTCGGCGACGATCACCGAAAGTCCCTGCCGCCGAGCGTGTAACGCCGTTGCCAAACCGCCCGGCCCGCCGCCGACGATCAACAGGTCGGTGTCGTAGTCGCTCACGTGTATCCCAGAGCGGAGTTCTCGACCCGCAATCGCACCTTGAGCAACGCCGCGTTGGCGAGCGTGAAAATGGCGGCCGTCAGCCACGCCGTGTGCACCAACGGCAGCGCCAACCCCTCAGCCACCACTGCAACATAGTTCGGATGGTGCAGCCACCGGTAGGGACCCTGGCGCACCAGCGGGGCCTGCGGCAGCACGATGACCCGGGTGTTCCACCGCGGGCCGAGCGTGGCGATGCACCACCAGCGCAGCACCTGGCTGAGTGCCACCACCGCCAGCATCGGCCAGCCCAGCCATCCGATGAACGGCCGGTGCAGTGCCCACGGCTCGAGGATGCAGCCAACCAGCAGCGCCGTGTGCAGCACCACCATCACCGGATAGTGTGCCCGCCCAAACTCCTTGGCGCCCTGGGCAAAAGACCATCGCGCGTTGCGGTTGGAGACCACCAGCTCCACGACGCGTTCGATGGCGACCGCCAGAACCAGTAGGTAATACATGTCTCCACTATCTCTTCGAAGAGGACTTCTTCTACCGGCTCACGATGCCGCCGCCGCGCGGGTTCACCGCCGCGAGCGTAACGGCATGGCGAAAATCAGGCCGGAAGAGCGCCGTGGCGTTACGTTCGCGATCGGCGGCCCGCGCCCGCCAGGTTTGCGTCGACCGTCGCCGGGTTAGGTTGAAAGGTATGCGGGTCCTCGTCACCGGTGCCACCGGATATGTCGGATCGCGGCTGGTCACGGCGCTGCTGGCGGACCGGCACCACGTCGTGGCCGCCACCCGGAAGCCCGAGCGACTCAGACGGTTCGGATGGTTCGACGACGTCACCCCGGTGACCCTCGACGCCGCCGATCCCGCGTCCACGCGGGCGGCCTTCGCCGACGCCGGGCACGTTGACGTGGTGTATTACCTGGTGCACGCCATCGGGCAGCCCGGCTTCCGCGATGCCGACAACGCCGCCGCGGCCAACCTCGCCGCCGCGGCCAGGGACGCCGGTGTGCGTCGCATCGTCTACCTGGGCGGATTCGTGCCCGCCGACGAGGTGCTGTCCGAGCACCTGACCAGCCGGGCCGAGGTGGCCGAGGCCCTGACGGTGCCGGGCGGCGCGGAGCTGGTCTGGCTGGGCGCCGCGATGATCATCGGCGCGGGCTCGACCTCGTTCGAGATGATGCGCTACGTCGGGGACCGATTCCCGCTGCTGCCCGTCCCGAGCTGGATGGACAACCCGATAGACCCGATTTCCATCCGCGACGTGCTGCATTACCTGGTCGCCGCGGCCACGGCGCCGGTCCCGTCATCGCGCACCTGGGACATCGGCGGACCCGACGTGCTCGAGTACGGCGACATGATGCGCGTCTACGCCGACGTGGCGGGGCTGGGCAAGCGCTATCTGATCGTGCTGCCGTTCCTGACACCGACGATCGCCAGCCTCTGGGTGGGGACCGTGACACCGATCCCGCCGGGGCTGGCGCGGCCGCTGATCGAATCGCTGGAGTGCGACGCCGTCATGCGCAACCACGACGTCGACGGCATCATCGAAGCGCCGCCCGGCGGCCTGACCGGCTATCGCCGGTCCGTCGAACTGGCGCTCGAGCGGGCCGCGCGGGGCGTCCCGGAACCCTCGTGGTCGTCGCTGCGGTCCGAACCGGCCGAGGCACTGCCCAGCGACCCGGACTGGGCGGGCGAGATCGTCTACACCGATCTGCGCACCGCCGAAACCGCCACCGAACCCGCCGACGTCTGGCGGGCGGCGGAGGCCGCCGTGAATTCACGGGCGGGCGGTTGGCGGGTGGAGGAGCGCGCGGCGGGGGCCGTGCTGCGGCTGCGCTCCACCAAGCGGGCGCCGGGACGGGAGTGGCTCGAGATCGCGGTCACGCGGCGGGACGGCCGCGGCAGTCGCTACACCCAGCGATCCATCTTTTTGCCGCGGGGCATCCCTGGGCGGGTGTACTGGTTCTTCGCGCGGCCCGCGCACAACGCCGCGATGCGGGCGCTGGCCCGCGAGGTCGCCGGCTCGGCTGGCTCCTAGACGCCGAACATCGGGGGCAGCACAAGAACCATGATCAGGCCCCACACCAGGTGGGTGAGCACCGGCGCGAGGACCCCGCCGGTCGCCCTGCGTTCGAACGCGCACACCGTCCCCAGGATCACGGCGGCGAACCCGAGCATCGGGTTGCCACTGGCCAGCGTCGCGATCGTGTAGAGGATCGTCGAGATCAACACGGGGTGATACCGGCCCAGGGCCGTGTAGAGCGCGCCGCGAAAGAAGACTTCCTCCGCGACGCCGTTGACGAGCGTGATCGCCACGATCACCGGATACCACCCGTGATGGGCGTATTCCAGCACCCGGGTGATCAGCTCGGCCACGGGCGTGATCTCCCGGGCGATCAGCCCGCCGACCACGAAGATCGCGCCGAGCAGCAGGCCGATCCCCGTCCCGGTGATGACCGGCCGCTGGTTGCGGCCGCGCCAGCAGATGCCACCCAGGTGCAGCGGGCCGGAGGCGAACGCGCCGGCGACCCACACCCCCGCCAGCGCCAACGTCAGCCAGTAGAAGCTGGAGTCGCCCGGATGGCGCCGCAACGAAAACCCGAGCACCACGGCACCGAGGACCACGGTGATGGCCACGATGACCCGCCGACGCCGCACGACTACGGGCGACTCATGATGCGGCACGGCGACTTTGGTGAGAGCCCGGCGCAGCTCGGACAGCGTGCCGGTGGCGGGCGAGGCGGTTGACTGGCTCATGCGGGACGCACCTTCGGGGTCAAGGCGATCAGGAGGTCGAGTCCGGTTCGAAGCGCTCCGGCCAGCGGACCCGGGACCATGTTGACAAGCCCCAGAGCCGGCCGCGCGACCGGTGGGGTGAGCCGCCGCGCGACGTGGCGGATGCGCCGCGCGTCACCGCCGGCCCACACGGGGTCGGTGTTGGCCAGGTGATGGGGGTCGGCCAGGGCGTTGACCGGGGACGGGCGATGGGGCTGATCGGCCAAGGCTAGGGCAA
>NZ_LZJB01000181.1:0-2165 GCF_001666895.1 Mycobacterium sp. E3298 | reverse complement strand
CGACGTCGCCCCGCAGCGCCAGCACCTGCGACCGCAGTTGCGGTGCGGAGGTGGTGTGGGGATCGACGGGCGTACCGAGGCGTACCTCCATCGGGCCGGGCGTGAAGCTTCCGTCCTTCGGCAGGACGTCGGCAGTCCCCACGATCGCTACGGGAACGATCGGCACGCCACAGTCTCGCGCCAGACGTACTGCGCCGAAACGAAATTCGCCAATCACACCGTCTGTCGATCGCGTTCCCTCGGGGTAGATGACGACGGTCCGTCCCGCGCGAAGCGCGGGGCCGGCGGCCGCGAGCAGCGCGTCGTAGTTGCCGTCGCCCGAGCGTCGCACCGGCAGTATCCCGATCAGCGAGGTCGCGATGAAGCGTCGCACCGGCACGTCGAACCAGTAGTCGGCCGCCGCGCCGAAGACAGGACGAGCCGCGGACGGCACCGCCGCCACCAGCACCGCGGTGTCCGCGTGGGAGGTGTGGTTGGCGACGACGACACAGCCGCCCTTGGCGTTCCAACGCCCGGTCACGGTCAGCCCGCCCGAGACGGCACATACCGTCCGCCAGAGCCGGTGCCGAAGCACGCTCGCAATCCGGCCGGTGGTCATGCCGCCACCAGCGTCATGGGCAGCGTGACGGCATTGGAGAGGTGAGCCGCGGTAACCGGTTGCGTGATCGCATCAAAGTGCTCGTACAGCGCGACAGGCACAGTCGCTTCGATCTGCAGATCGCGGGGAACGAAGTCCGGCACGCGCTGCGCCTTCAGTTCGCGATGCGCGGCCCGCAACCGCAGAATGGTCGTGAGCAGTGATCCGTTCACCAACTGCACCAGCAGGACGGGCATGATCACGGGGAATGCGGTGGCCAGCACCAGGAACAGGCAGCGTTCGGTCTTGCCGAGCGGTCCGCCGTTCCGCCGCGTGAGGCCTGCAGCGGCAACGGCCAGCGATGCGAAGGTCGGCAGTGTGGCGGCCAGCGCCGCCAGCAGGACCTGAAGCACCGGCCAGGACAGCCAGTTCAGTCCGGGGCCGTGCTGCCGCGCCGCCCAGACCACCAAGCCGCCGAAGGCGAGCAGATCGGCGGCGCGGTCGCCGACTTCGTTGACGACGAAGCCCCATGGCCGGCTCACCCCACGAGCTCGAGCGACCGCCCCGTCGAGGTTGGCGCCCGCCAGGCGCATCACCATGAAGACCGCCGCCAGCGGCCACCATCCGAACGCGATGGCGGTTCCCGCAGCGCCCGCCGCCGCGACACCCGCCGCGGTGAAGACGTCGGGAGACACTCGACGAGCCACCGCGATGTGGACGATCGGGGCCAGCCTCTTGGTGAACCACGGCTTCAATGCGTAGAGGCCGGCCACGCGAGTTTTACGAGAAGTCGAAGGGGCTGCGTGATGGATAGCGACGTTGGTGTTGATGGCCGGCTCCTTTCGTTTCGTGCCGAGTCCTACAGGGGACGCGCCACCTGGTGGCGGCGCGTGCGACAAGTAAATGGAGGCGCACGGACTACCGATCCCAATTCGTTGACGTGTCGTCACCAAAATGAGGCGATCACCTCATGCGCGGCCGTGGGCGCCGCCGCAAGACTTGGGTCACCGCGTGACATCGCCACCGATCGACGAGGGGAAACCGTGACGACTCCTTGACCACACCCGCGCCCGCGTCGCCTCATCGCCGGTGCTGTCATGGCCGCGGTCGCCGCGTTCGCGTCGGCGTTCCTGGCAGCCCCGCCCGCCGCGGCATTCACCTACCCCGACCCGATCTGTAATGGGATGGCCTGCAGCTACCAGTGGTGTCCCGGCATGCCGCTACCGATGGCGTCGGCGGGGACGCCCAACTGGGACATGAATGCCTGGCACCGGTTCATGATCGGACAGATTTCCGCCAACTCGCCGGCGTGGGTGACCAACGGAGGGCTCAACCGCCAGGTCAGGCCGATGGTCATCGAGGGTGACCCGGGACCCTGCCCGGGCTGCGTGAGCTGATCGCCGGTTGCCGGCGCGTTCCGGTCGCCTTCCGAGTCCGCTATCGGTTGCCTCGGTGATTCGGTCCCCGGGTGCTATTCAATTCACCGGTGCCCCCAGTCGGACTCGAACCGACACTGGGCGGATTTTAAGTCCGCTGCCTCTGCCAATTGGGCTATGGGGGCCCGGCGGCGAATCTAGCGCGCGGGCGC
>NZ_LZJB01000180.1:0-707 GCF_001666895.1 Mycobacterium sp. E3298 | reverse complement strand
GGGCGTGCTGCAGGCCCTGGACGCGAACGCACCGTCAGCCCCAGCGGGCGATGACGTCGCCGACCGGTAGCCGCGCGGCCAGCGCGGCCATCATCAGCACCCGCGCCTGCGGCGGTCGCAGCGTCGGCACCATCACCGCGCCGGCGGCCGCCATCTGGTGCCCGGGCCCGTAGGCTGCGCCGACGCTCCCGCCGGGGACGCGGGTGGACACCGCGACGGCGACGCCCGCGCGGCAGTGCCGGGTCACCGCGTCGACCACCGCGTCGCCGGCGTTCCCCGAACCCAGCGCCTCGAGCACCACGCCCTTGGCCCCGGCCGCCACGCAGGCGTCCAGGGCCACCCCGTCACTGCCCAGGTAGGCGGCGACGATGTCGACGCGCGGCGCGTCCGCCGCGCTCAGATCCCCGAGCTGGGGCCGCGCCTTGGTGCCGGCCAGCGTGAGACCGCCGTTCACCGTGCCGATCAGCTCACCGGCGAATCCGGTCAGGTCGTCGGTCGCCACCTTGTTCAGCCCCAGCGGCTGCAAGACCCGGCCGGCGAAACACACCAGCACGCCCAGGCCCCGCGCGCCGGGGCTGCCCGCAACGGCGAGGGCCGCCCGCAGGTTGGCCGGGCCGTCGGCGTCGGGGGCGTCGGCGCTGCGCATCGCGCCGGTCAGTACCACCGGAACGTCGCCCGCGTGGGTGAGCTCGAGCCACAGCGCGCTC
>NZ_LZJB01000179.1:0-1388 GCF_001666895.1 Mycobacterium sp. E3298 | reverse complement strand
CGGCGGTCCGACGGGCGGCGGCGGCCCCGGCGGCGGTGGCGGCAGCATCCCCGGTGTCGGGGGTGGCGGCGGCGGCCCGGGTGGCGGTGGCGGCTGCGTCGGGAACGTCTGCGGCGGCTACTGACACGTCGCTGAGCGCTGACCGCCCGACAACACGAACTTGCTCGCCTAGTCGGCGGGGCCGGGATCACCTGGCCCCGCCGGCTGAAAACCTCTCGCCCACCTGGCTTTCTGGCGTGACGGCCTAGGCGGGAGTCCGCATTCGAGTTATGGTTCTGGCCTACTCGGCTGCAAGGGGACTTCGATGGCGAAGCTCAGGTTTGGATACTTCATCGCGCCGTTCCATCGGGCGGGCACGAATCCGACGCTTGCGCTGCAGCGTGACCTCGCCTTCATCGAGCACCTCGACGCCCTCGGCTTCGACGAAGTGTGGCTGGGTGAACACCATTCGGCGGGTAGCGAGATCATCAGCTCGCCAGAGGTTTTCATCGCCGCGGCGGCCGAGCGCGCCAAGCGGATTCGCTTTGGCACCGGCGTCATTTCCCTCTCGTACCACAACCCGCTCTGGGTCGCCGACCGGCTGATGCTGCTGGATCACCTCACCCACGGCCGGATCATCGGCGGCGTGGGGCCGGGCTCCCTGCCCAGCGACTCGTCGATGATCGGACTCACCCCGACCGACACGCGCGAGCTGCTCGAAACGAACCTCGACATCGTTGTCCGCCTGCTCGCGGGCGAAACCGTGAGCGCCAAGACGGCCACGCACCAACTGTTCGACGCCAAGTTGCAGCTCGCCCCGTATTCCGACGGCGGGATCCCGCTGTCGGTGGCCGCGGTCGCGTCACCGACGGGCGCGCGGCTGGCCGGCAAGCACGGCATCGGGTTGCTGTCCATCGGCGCGACGCTGACCGTCGAGGGTTTCAACGCGCTGTCCTATCACTGGGGCATCGTCGAGGAGCGCGCGGCGGTATTCGGGACGCAGGTCGACCGCAAGAACTGGAGCCTGGTCGGCCTGTTCCACCTCGCCGAAACGGAGAAGCAGGCGCGCGAAGAGGTCAAGTTCGGCATCGAGCCGTGGTTCCGCTACTTCCAGAAGGTGGCCGCCTTCCCGCAAATGACGATGCCCGGTGAGCAGCTCGACGAGATGATCGACGTCATCAACGACAACGGGGCGGGCGTGATCGGCACGCCGGAGCGGGCACGGGAACAGGTCCAGCGGCTGTGGGATCAATCCGGCGGATTCGGCTGCATGCTGCAGATGGGCCACGAGTGGGCCAACCCCGCCGCCACCAGACGGTCCGCCGAATTGTTCGCCGCCGAAGTGATGCCGCATTTCCAGGGCCAGGCGCAGCCGACCCTGGACGCCGCCGCGCGCGCCGGACAGGCCC
>NZ_LZJB01000178.1:0-7270 GCF_001666895.1 Mycobacterium sp. E3298 | reverse complement strand
CCGGGCCGGTCGACCACTGCCGTTGGGCGGCTTCGAGTTTCGCCTGCGCCTCGTCGCGTTCGGCGGCCAGCCGGGTGACCTGTTCGCGCTGTTCGTCGAACTTGCGCTTGGAATCGGTCAGCGCCGCCACCGCGGCGTCCTGGCTGCCTTTGGCGTCGGCGGCGGCCTTGTCGGCCTTCTGCTTGGCCAGCCGAGCCGCCGATTCCTTGTTCACCTGTTCGGTTCGCGCCTGCTGCAGCCTGGTCATCACCGTTTGGGAGCTCGCGGACAGGGTCTTCGCGGCGGCCTCGGTGGCGATGATCTCGTCTGGGCTGGTGGCGGTCAGGTAGCTGCTCGACGGGCCATTCATGTAGGTGGCGGCGGCGAACGTGTCGAACCGCTGTTGCGCCGCGGCGATCGCGGTGTTGGCGTCTTTGACCGCCTGCTGGCTGGTCTCGAGGTCGCGTTGGGCCGCGGCGACGTTGTCCCGGGTGGTCTCGACGTCCACCAGGGCTTTGTTGACGCTCTCCTGTTCCGTCTGGATTTCGGCGCTCAGATTCTCCAGGCGCTGGTTCGCCTTCGCGACGTTGGCGATCAGACCGGCCAGGCTGTCGGCGGCGGGGTCACCTTGGGCGAGCCCGGGCGTACAGAGCAGCAGGGCCACGCTCACGACTGATGGCACGACCGGCCGGACGAGCCTCGCGACCGGTTGCGCAGCGGAGCCCCGGCGTGTGCGTCTCATTCGACTCAGGTCTCCTACGGCTCAACGCGACGGGCGGCGCCGGCCACAGGGCTCTCAAGAGGCGCCAAAGACAACACCAGCATCATTTGCACCGTACGTCACACTATTGGGCGTGCAAACGCTCCACAGAAATCGCACTCTTGACGTGCGTTTAATGTGACCGAACGGTGACCTGCCGGGTTTGCCGCAGCGGCCGATGAGGGAGTGGCCGGCGGGACCTGTCGCGCCGGAAAGCGGGGCTAGGCCGTGTTCGTCGGCGTCACTTCCTGCGCCCCCGCCGAATCCGACGGAGTTGCTGATCGCCTGGCGCGCAGCTGCAGGAGGCGGGTGCCGACGGCGGCCGCGAAGACCGCGAGCAGCAGGAAGATGGTGAGGCCCGTCCACGGGAATTCGTGGCCCTCGAGCTCGCCCACGAAATGCTGCGCCGAGACCACCGGGTTGCCGGTCTTGGCGATGTCCTCGCCGGCCTCCAGCGTGACCCGCGGGAATTGTGTGCTGTAGCTACCTACGTAACTCGGGCTGAGCGTCAGGACGGTCGAGTCGTGGTAGTCGGCGCCGACCACGGTCGAGATGTCGCGCAGCGGGGTGTCGTTCGGGGGGTTGTGGTCGAGCAGCACGATCTTGAGGTTGATGCCGTGTGCGCGCGCCTGGTTGACCACATCGAGCAGCTCGGGCAGGGCCGCGGCCGGCGCGCTGACGCCGTCGGCGGCAACCTGCGCCTTGATCGCGGCCATGTCGACGTCTTGCGGAATGTAGAGCGGCAGGACGAAGGATTCGTGCCCGGTCATTTCGCCTCCCTGACTAGTGCTACCGGCACCGTACGCGACGCGGGTTCGCGATCGCCCGCCCGGCGGGCGGGCCGGCCTCGCCGCAAGCCGCGCCGCCCTTGCGGTCACGACACATAAACCACGCACACGACACGCCGGCGCGGGTGTGCGAGGTTTATGTTTCGAGAGCATCCGCCCGGCGCCGCGCCCGGGCACGCGGTCACGGCGCTTCCGAGAGAGTCCGCCCCGAGGGGTTTAAACCGTCGGCCTACG
Organism: Mycobacterium sp. E3298; assembly: GCF_001666895.1. Taxonomy (NCBI): domain Bacteria; kingdom Bacillati; phylum Actinomycetota; class Actinomycetes; order Mycobacteriales; family Mycobacteriaceae; genus Mycobacterium; species Mycobacterium sp. E3298. The sequence goes on along the minus strand of NZ_LZJB01000178.1, from coordinate 5,509 downwards.
CGACAAGACTGGACCTACGGGCGCCCCGCCGTAATGCAGGACAAGCGTACTGTTAAAGTAGCACCGCACCGCCGGCACGGCCCGTCGGCGGAAGAACTAAATCCTTGGGAGTTGAAGTGAGTAAAGAAGATTCTGTGAACTCGTTCGGAGCGCGCGACACCCTCAAGGTCGGCGACAAGAGTTACCAGATCTATCGTCTCGACGCCGTACCCAACACCGAGAAACTCCCCTACAGTCTCAAAGTCCTAGCCGAGAACCTGCTGCGCAACGAGGACGGCAGCAACATCACCAAAGACCACATCGAGGCCATCGCGAACTGGGATCCCAAGGCCGAACCCAGCATTGAGATCCAGTACACGCCCGCCCGGGTCGTGATGCAGGACTTCACCGGCGTGCCCTGCATCGTCGACCTGGCGACCATGCGCGAGGCGATCGGCGACCTCGGCGGCAAGGCGGAGAAGGTCAACCCGCTGGCGCCCGCCGACCTGGTGATCGATCACTCGGTGATCGCCGACCTGTTCGGCACCCCCGACTCCTTCGAGCGCAACGTCGAGATCGAGTACCAGCGCAACGGCGAGCGTTACCAGTTCTTGCGCTGGGGCCAGGGCGCTTTCCGCGACTTCAAGGTGGTGCCGCCAGGCACCGGCATCGTGCACCAGGTCAACATCGAATACCTGGCCAGCGTGGTGATGGACCGCGACGGGGTCGCCTACCCCGACACCTGCGTGGGCACCGACTCGCACACCACGATGGTCAACGGCCTGGGCGTGCTGGGCTGGGGCGTCGGCGGCATCGAGGCCGAGGCCGCGATGCTCGGTCAGCCGGTGTCGATGCTGATCCCGCGCGTCGTCGGATTCAAGCTGACCGGTGAGATCCAGGCCGGCGTCACCGCCACCGACGTGGTGCTGACCGTCACCGAGATGCTGCGCAAGCACGGCGTGGTCGGTAAGTTCGTCGAGTTCTACGGCGAGGGGGTGGCCGAGGTGCCGCTGGCCAACCGCGCCACCCTGGGCAACATGAGCCCCGAATTCGGTTCCACCGCCGCGATTTTCCCGATCGACGAGGAGACCATCTCCTACCTGCGGTTCACCGGCCGCTCCGACGAGCAGCTCGCCCTGGTCGAGGCGTACGCCAAAGAGCAGGGCATGTGGCACGACCCTAAGCACGAGCCGGCCTTCTCCGAGTACCTCGAACTCAACCTGTCCGACGTGGTGCCCTCGATCGCCGGACCGAAGCGCCCGCAGGACCGAATCGCGTTGTCCGACGCGAAATCCACGTTCCGCGCGCAGATCGGCGACTACGTCGGCGACGACCCCGACAAGAAGGAGTACTCCAAGCTCGACGAGGCCGTCGACGAGTCCTTCCCGGCCAGCGACCCCGGCGCGCTGGAGAACGGCCACGCCGACGACGCCCCGAAGTTCGAATCGGCTGCGGCACATGCCAAGGGCCGGGTGAGCAACCCGGTTCGGGTGCGCTCCGACGACCGAGGCGAGTTCGAGCTCGACCACGGCGCGGTGGTGATCGCGGCCATCACGTCGTGCACCAACACCTCCAACCCCGAGGTGATGCTGGGCGCGGCGCTGCTGGCCCGCAACGCCGTCGAGAAGGGGCTGGCGTCCAAGCCGTGGGTGAAGACCACGATGGCGCCGGGCTCCCAGGTGGTCCACGACTACTACGACAAGGCCGGCCTGTGGCCGTATCTGGAGAAGCTCGGCTTCTACCTGGTCGGCTACGGCTGCACGACGTGCATCGGGAACTCCGGCCCGCTGCCCGACGAGATCTCCAAGGCGATCAACGACAACGACCTGTCGGTGTCCGCGGTGCTGTCCGGCAACCGGAACTTCGAGGGCCGCATCAACCCCGACGTGAAGATGAACTACCTGGCGTCCCCGCCGCTGGTGGTCGCCTACGCGTTGGCGGGGACCATGGACTTCGACTTCGAGTCGCAGCCGCTGGGTCAGGACAAGGACGGCAACGACGTCTTCCTGAAAGACATCTGGCCGTCGCAGAAGGACGTCTCGGACACCATCGCCTCGGCGATCAGCCAGGAGATGTTCACCAAGAACTACGCCGACGTCTTCAAGGGCGACGAGCGGTGGCGCAACCTGCCCACCCCGAGTGGCAATACGTTTGAGTGGAACCAGGATTCGACGTACGTCCGCAAGCCCCCTTACTTCGAGGGGATGGCGGCGGAGCCCGAGCCCGTCGGTGACATCACGGGCGCCCGGGTGTTGGCGCTGCTGGGCGACTCGGTGACCACCGACCACATCTCCCCCGCGGGCGCCATCAAGCCGGGCACCCCGGCCGCGCAGTACCTCGACGAGCACGGCGTCGAACGCAAGGACTACAACTCCTTCGGCTCCCGGCGCGGCAACCACGAGGTGATGATTCGCGGCACATTCGCCAACATCCGGCTGCGCAACCAGTTGCTCGACGACGTCTCGGGTGGCTACACGCGCGACTTCACCCAGGACGGCGCCCCGCAGGCGTTCATCTACGACGCGGCGCAGAACTATGCGGCGCAGAACATTCCGCTGGTGGTGCTGGGCGGCAAGGAGTACGGCTCCGGTTCGTCTCGGGACTGGGCCGCCAAGGGCACACTGCTGCTGGGCGTGCGGGCGGTGATCGCCGAGTCGTTCGAGCGCATCCACCGCTCCAACCTGATCGGCATGGGCGTGATCCCGCTGCAGTTCCCCGAGGGCAAGTCCGCCAAGGAACTGGGGCTGGACGGCACCGAGGTGTTCGACATCACCGGCATCGAGGCGCTCAACGACGGCAAGACGCCAAAGACGGTGCACGTCAAGGCGACTAAAGAAGGCGGCGACCCGATCGAGTTCGACGCGGTGGTGCGCATCGACACGCCCGGGGAGGCCGACTACTACCGCAACGGCGGCATCCTGCAGTACGTGCTGCGCAACATGTTGAAGTCGTAGCCGTCACCGCCTGTGCCAAAAGTCAGCGAGGACCATCTGGCGGCTCGCCGCCGCCAGATCCTCGACGGCGCCCGCCGCTGTTTCGCCGAATACGGCTACGACAAGGCCACGGTGCGGCGGCTGGAAACGGCGATCGGGATGTCGCGCGGTGCGATCTTCCACCACTTCCGCGACAAGGACGCGCTGTTTTTCGCGCTCGCGCACGAGGACGCCGAGCGGATGGCCGACGTCGCGTCGCGCGAGGGCCTGATCCAGGTGATGCGCGACATGCTCGCCGCGCCCGAGCAGTTCGACTGGCTGGCCACCCGGCTGGAGATCGCGCGCAAGCTGCGCAACGACCCGGACTTCAGCCGCGGCTGGGCGGAGCGGTCCGCGGAACTGGCGGCCGCGACGACCGATCGGTTGCGCCGCCAGAAGGCGGCGCACCGGGTGCGCGACGACGTCCCCGGCGACGTGTTGCAGTGCTATCTGGAATTGGTGCTCGACGGCCTGGTGGCCCGGCTCGCCTCGGGCGAAGACCCGCGGCGGTTGTCCGCCGTGCTCGACCTGGTCGAAAAGTCGGTGCGCCGCAACGATTCCGGGTAGTAGCGCGACGCTACACCCGAGCGACCCGCGCGGTGCGGTTGGGGCCGCCCCGGCCGCGCAGCGTGGTGCCCGCCTGCAGCAGCAGGCTGTGAATCGATCCGTACGATCGTCCCGTGCGGGCGGACAGGGTGCGGATGCTCGCGCCGCCCTCGTAGGCGGTGCGCAGCTCGACCAACAACTGGTCGCGCGTCTTGGACCTTTGCAGTGTCCTTTTCATGGCTGGCCTCCGCGCCTCGACACGATCGCAAGCACTCAGAGTAAGAACCCGCCGTCGCCCGCGGGGGCGATTTCAACCAGAAATCAGGCGAGCTCGATCAGATCGCGGTATTCGTCGGACCAGAAGTCCTCGGTGCCGTCGGGCAGCAGCACGACGCGCTGCGGGTCGAGGGCCTCGGCCGCGCCCGGGTCGTGCGTCACCAGCACCACCGCGCCGGAGTAGCTGCGCAGCGCGTCGAGCACCTGTTCGCGCGACGCGGGGTCGAGGTTGTTCGTCGGTTCGTCGAGCAGCAGGACGTTCGCCGTGGAGGCGACCAGACCGGCCAGCGCGAGCCGCGTCTTCTCGCCACCCGACAGGGTGCCCGCCGGCTGGTCGAGTTGCGGCCCGCTGAACATGAACGCGCCCAGCAGGCCGCGCAGATCCTGTTCGCCCGAATCGGGTGCGGCGTGCCGGATGTTCTCCCACACGCTCGCGTCGTTGTCGAGCGTGTCGTGCTCCTGCGCGAAATAGCCCATCCGCAAACCGTGTCCGGGCTCCAGCCCGCCGGTGTCGGGCTGCTCGGTGCCGGCCAACAATCGCAGCAGCGTGGTCTTGCCGGCGCCGTTCAGGCCCAGCACCACCACCCGTGACCCGCGATCGATGGCCAGATCGACCCCACTGAACACCTCCAGCGAGCCGTACGACTTGCTCAGTCCCTTGGCGATCAGCGGCGTGCGCCCGCACGGGGCCGGCGTGGGGAACTTGATGCGCGCCACCTTGTCGGCCGCCCGTTCCTCGTCCAGCGCGGCCATCATCCGGTCGGCGCGGCGCAACATGTTCTGCGCCGCAACGGCTTTCGTGGCCTTGGCGCCCAACTTGGCGGCCTGCGTGCGCAGCGCGGCGGCCTTGCGTTCGGCGTTGGCGCGTTCCCGGCGGCGGCGCTGCTCGTCGGTGGCCCTGGCGTCCAGGTATTTCTGCCAGCCCATGTTGTAGACGTCGACCTCGCCGCGCACGGCGTCGAGAAACCACACCCGGTTCACGACGTCGGCGAGCAGCTCGACGTTGTGGCTGATGATCACCAGCCCGCCGGTGTGGGACCGCAGGAAATCCCGCAGCCACCCGATCGAATCCGCGTCCAGGTGGTTGGTGGGCTCGTCGAGCAGCAGGGTGGTCTCTGAACCTGAAGCGCCCGCTCCGCCTTCCGACGCGGCGAACAGGATGCGCGCGAGCTCCACCCGGCGGCGCTGGCCACCGGACAGCGTGCGCAGCTGCTGGGTCAGTACTCGGTCGGGCAGGCCGAGGCTCGCGCAGATGCGGCTGGCCTCGCTCTCGGCGCCGTAGCCGCCCAACGCCACGAACCGCTCCTCCAGCTGCCCGTAGCGGCGGATGGCGCGGTCGCGCGCGGCGTCGTCGACGACCTCGGCCATCAGCGCCTGCTGCTTTTCCAGGTCGGTCAGCAGGACGTCGAGGCCGCGCGCCGACAGGACGCGGTCGCGGGCCAGCACGTCGAGATCGCCTTCTTTGGGATCCTGTGGCAGATAACCGATTTCGCCGGCGCGGGCGACGGATCCGGCGTACGGCTCGGTCTCCCCGGCCAGAATGCGCAGGGTGGTGGTCTTGCCGGCGCCGTTGCGGCCGACCAGCCCGATGCGGTCGCCCGGCTGCACGCGCAGGTCCGGTCCGTCGGGCGAGAGCAGAATGCGCGCACCAGCGCGGACCTCGAGGTCCGTGGCCGTGATCACATCTTCTCCCTTTTTGCTCCGCCGCTATTTGTCGTCGGTGAACACCGGCGGCC
>NZ_LZJB01000177.1:0-509 GCF_001666895.1 Mycobacterium sp. E3298 | reverse complement strand
CCCGCCCACTCCTCACTGGCCAGCTGAGTCACCACATTCTGATAACTCAACGCAGCCGACTGCAGCTCCGCGGCGATCGCATTCCACGCCGACGCCGCCGTCACCGATTTATCGTCAGTCAATACCCGAGCCAAGCGGCCAAGGTTAAGGAGTAATTCGTGTTTGATTTTGGGGCGCTTCCGCCGGAGGTTAATTCGGCGCGGATTTATGCCGGTCCGGGGTCGGGGTCGTTGATGACGGCGGCGTCGGCGTGGAATGCGATCGCCGCGGAGCTGCAGTCGGCTGCGTTGAGTTATCAGAATGTGGTGACTCAGCTGGCCAGTGAGGAGTGGGCGGGCACGGCCTCGGCGGCGATGGCGGCCGCGGCCACCCCGTATGCGGAGTGGCTGGCCAGCACGGCGGCGCAGGCCGAGCAGGCCGCGGTGCAGGCCGCCGCGGCGGCGGCGGCTTATGAGGCGGCGTTCGCCGCGGTGGTGCCACCGCCGGTGATCGCGGCCAACCGGGCGTTG
>NZ_LZJB01000176.1:0-10375 GCF_001666895.1 Mycobacterium sp. E3298 | reverse complement strand
ACCGCCGCCGCACCGGCGAGCTGTGGTGCCCCGAGCGGGGCCGCTCCACGGGGCGCCGGAATGGCCAGCGCCACAGCGACGGTGATCAGGGGAGCCGCCGTCGCCAGCAGGCTCTCCGACAGGCTCACATTCTTGTAGAACCTGTTGGCCACCCAGCTGCCCGTCAGGGCCAACAGCCCGGCGATGCCCAACGCGAGTGACCACCACAGGTGGCGCCCGGTGTTCCACCAGGCCAGTGCCGCGATCGCGGCGATCGCCACCGTGACGACGGGAAGCGCCACGCCGATGAACCGATTCAAGGCGGGGCGGTCGAACTCCGCCGATTCGTCCAGCACGGCGATCGCGTCGATGACGTCCTCGACCAGCGGCCGGTACCGCTCGGTGCGGCTCACCGACACCAGCGTCAGCAGCGATCCGTCGACCACGACGGCGTCGTCCAGCGACTTGTCGGGCTTCAGGGGCGGGGCGCCCGGTCGGGCGAAAGTCCAAGCGCCCTGGGCCGAGAAGTCGAAACCGGCCAAGACATCGGCTGGAGCGTCTTCGAGAAGTTCGGCCAGAACCGCGACCGTGTCATCGATATACGCCTCGATCGGCGCGGACGACGGCAGGACGACGTCGGTCATCCGCCGCCCGGTAAGGATCGTCACCCGGGTGGTGGCGGGCTTGGCGGGCGCGGTGGTGCCGGCGGGCCCCGCAGTTGCGGCCGCGCCGGCAGTAGCGGTGGGTGCGCTCAACGACGTTCACCCCTGTCGAAATCGTCGGACAGTGCTGCGGCAAGCTCGGTAATCCTACGCTGGTAAACGGGGTCGAGCAGGCGGATTTCGATCTCTCCGCCGGCCGCGATGTGTTTGTCCCACGGCAACACCACGACCCGGTCCGGCCGAACGTGCTGCCCGAATTGCCGCACCAAGTCGGTGATGGCGACATTGGGTTCCCCGGGCGACACATGGTTGATCACCACACATGCGCGGCTCAGCAGATCCCGATGACCGCTGTCACGCAACCAATCGATGGCGACCGCGGCCTGCCGGGCAGCGTCGACCGATGCGCTGGTCACGATCACCAACCCGGATGCCGTTGCAAGCAGACCCCGAGTCAAGCCGGCCCCGCAATCGGCCAACACGACGCTGTAGAACTTCGACACCGCGTCGGCCGCCCGCTGCCAGTCGGTTGTACTGAACGCGCGGGGCGCCGTGCCGTAGTCCGCCCCGGCGAGCACCTCGAGGTTGACGGCATTGACGCTGGTGAGAGCCCGCACCTCGTTATAATGCGAAAGGTCCTTGCGCGCAAGGAGATCCGCGATACTCGAAGCCGATCGTTGCCCCGCACGATCCGCCAGATTCCCGGAGTCCGCGTCCGCGTCGAACGCCAGGATCCGGTCACCACGCACCTGTGCCAGCGTCGACCCCAGGGCGACCGTCAAGCTCGTCTTGCCGACACCACCCTTGAGGCTCAGCACGGCAATCTGATGAGATCCGCTGGGAATACGCTGTATTCGCCGGTGTAAGTCCCGCTCGTATTTCTCGTCGCGGGACAGACCAGGGTTGATGCGCGTCAGCTTGTACACCGCCCGCCGCCAACCGCGTTTCGGGATCGTCTTTTCGGCCGACTTCCTGCCCGGCTCGACACCGATGTGGGTCACGGCAGCGGTGGTGCCGCGCTCGCCGTCCGCGGATGCCGGCGGCGAACTCGGTGGTGCCGGCGACTTCGTGGGGTGTTGCGCCGCGGGACGCGCCGGAGCTGCGGGAGAGACCTCGCGCTCACGTCGCTTCAACGATGGCGGGGGCACCGGCCCGCCGTTCGGTTCCGCCGTCGCATGGTTGGCCCGTGGAATCGCTGTGACGGTGGGCCCAACCACTGCGTTCACGCGGTCGTCTCGGTCGTCGGCGCGATGGCTGTGTCGCCCGGTGCCGGCGCCGGCAACGTTTGCCGCGTTGGTGTCGTCGCGGTTTGCGCGACGCGAGTGTCGGGCGTGCTGAGCCGGGGCCTGAGCGCGTGGGTCAGGTTGCGGCGCAAGCGATTTCGGGCCGACAGGCGGGGGCTGCTGACGCCGTTCGACCGGCGGAGGTTCGGCCGGGGGCTGCCTGCGCCGCTGGGCCGGGGGCGGTTCGGGCAGCTCAACGGCAGCGGGCTCCGGCTTGTCGATCGGCATCGGTGGCCGCGCGGGCGGGCTCGACCGGCCCCGGTCGACGGGGGGAGGTGCGGGTGGCGCCGGGGCGGCTTGCTCCGTCGGGTCGATCGGTATCGGTGGCCGCGCAGGCGGGCCGGCCGGGGCCCACTCGACCGGGGGAGGTTCGGGTGGCGCCGGGGCGGCCTGCTCGGTCGGGTCGATCGGTATCGGTGGCCGCGTAGGCGTACCGGCCGCGGTCCACTCGATCGGTGGTAGGGGGGTTTCGGTTGCGACGGAGGAAAATTGCTCTTCGATGTGGATGGGCATCGGCGGCGGCGTATGCCCGTTGGGCTTGGGCGGACTGTGCGCCGCCGACGGCATCGCAACCGGCTCAGGCGGCATCACAACCGGCGCGTTGACGTCGAATTCCGTCTGCGCCGCAGCCTCGTCCGCAATCTCCATCCCCTCAAGGGATTGGAAGAGCCGGTCGTAGTCGGCCGCCATCAAAGCCTTTCGTCAACTCGTTTCATGCGAGGAAGCACGAGAAGAGCCTAGATCTCCCGTCAGGTCGACGTGGCCCAATCTCGTGCTTCGCCGCTCGCCATCGTCTTACGTGAACATGCCCGTGACGCCGGATTCGGTTTGCGCCATCGCCTGGCTGGCCTCGGTGATGCGCTGGGAGAGCGCCTGCAACGCGGCGTTGAGTTCAGCGGAGGTGTCATCCCAATTCCGCTGGACCTGCTGGTAGGCCTCCGAACCGCTGCCGCCCCACGCCTCGGCCAGCTTGGCGAGGGAACTCTTTCCCTCGTCGAGAAGACCCTGGGTGGTCTGCACTGCGCCCGCAATCGAGCTGGATCCCGCTTCGATACCGGCGAAATTCCATGACTGTTCCGACATATTGTTGCTCCGTTTCTTTGTGGTGCTGAGGGGGTGATGGGTCAGAAGTTCATCTGCGACGACAGCGAACTGGCTTGTTCCTCGTCGGCCGAGGAGTACTGGATTCCGGCGCCGTGAATGTTCTGCGAGATCTCGCTGAGCGCCTTGATCTGGGCCTGGCCCGCTTCGTGGAAGCGCGTCAGCGCCTGCTGAGCGGCGGCACCGGCTTGACCGCGCCAGTGGCCGGCCAGCTCGCCACCGGTGGACTCCACGGTTTGGATGACCCGCTGGAGCTCGCCGGAGATCCTGTCGAAGTTGCTAGCCTCCGCGCTGAGGGTAGCGGCATCGGTCTTCATCTCTGCCATGCTGGACTACTTTCTCTGTTTCCTGTCCTCGCCAAGTGATGGCAAGTCTTCCGGCCCTGGCGGCCGGGAAGTCTTTCTTTGTGGGCGCTCACCAGTCGTCCTCGTGCTCGAACTCCACGTCCTCGCCGTCGTCCGGGCGCGTGGCGAGCAGTGCGGGGGACGCCAGCCCTGGCCGTGCGGCCCCCGCGGATTGGGCGGACGAGCCACCCATGCCGACGGGGGCCGCACCCCCGCCCGCCGACGACCCGGCGCCGGCACCCGCGGGGGTGATGGCCTGCGACGGCTTGTCGAGCAACTGATTCATCAGCGACGTGCGGGCCGTCGTCCCGCCCGCACCGGGTAGTGCTTCGGAGCGCATGAGTCCCATCCCCACGCTGGGGCCGGATCCGCCGGCCAAGGGATGCGTGGAAAGTGGGCTGGCGCCGACCAGGCCCAGCTGGCCACCCTCTTTGCCGGGCAGATGGCCGAGCTTGTCGCCGACCAGGCTGTCCCCGGGGCCGCCCATACTGCCGGACTGGCCGGCCATCGAGGTGAGTTGTTGCAGCGGCTGCATCAGCTGCTGCATCGGTCCACCGAGCTGACCCAGCTGCCCGAGGGCCGGCATGGCCGGCTGCTCGAGGGGCACCCCGACTTCCGGCACCGTTTCCGGGATTTCGTCCTCCACCTCCGAGAGCGCGCGCATCGCGGCGGGAATCGCCTCGGAGCCAACGGCCGAGAGCGTGCTCAACGCCTCCGTGGCCACCGCTTCGCCCACACCCGGCTGCAGGATCGGCTTGATGGGCGGAAGCGGCTCGAAGGTCGTGTTCGCGATCGTCTCCACCTGATAGATGTCCATGACCGCGGCGGCCTGATTCCACATCCGGACGAAATAGTCGGTTTCGTTCAGACCGATCGGCACCATGTTGATGCCAAGGAAATTCGTGGCGGTAAGGACCGCGTGCGTGATGTGGTTGGTCGCGATCTCCGGCAACGACGGCGTCATCGCCAGCGCCTTGGCGTACGAGGCGGCCTGCGCCGCCGCGCGTGCCGCGCGTTCCTGGGCCTGCTGAGCCGCGGTTTGCAACCAAGCCACCATCGGCATCGTCGCGGCTATCGCGCGTTCGCTGCTCATGCCGGTCCACGACGCCTTGAGGGAAACCAGGGCGGCAGACAACTCGAGCGCCTGGGTCTCGAGAGCCCCCGCCAGCGCTTCCCAGCCGGCGGCGGCCTGCAGCATCGGAGCCGGACCCGCTCCGGCCATCAGCCGCGCGGTGTTCAGCTCCGGTGGCATCGCGTGCCACAACATGGCTATCCAGTCCCCTTGTCTGCGAGTGCTTTTCGGTTACCGCGTGAAGTCGTTCGCGACGCCGTACCGTGCATCGGCGCTTGCGCCGGGCGCCCTCGAACCCCGGCCGGCGGGGGTGGCGACTTCGTCGCCAATTCCGACAACCATCGGGTTAAGTGGCATTTTCTGCATTTGCATACCTCTTCTGCACATCGGCGCGAAATAGCTATTCATTTAGGGCAAAACAACCCATTGGCCAACGAAATCTCGGCTCGTTATGCATGCGGTGCGTTCAACGTTCTTACTGGGCGCTGGGATAATCGTAACCGCCTCCTGGAGGTGGTGAGTGCACTTCTTCCGGAGGATCCAAGTAGGCCGCTTGGATGACCTCTTTCCCCTCGGGAGCGACCAGAAATGCCTGGCCAGGCGGCCTCCGCTTCACCTGGATGTCCCGCGACGGGAAGTCCTGTTTGTCGCCCGACAGGAACAGGGTGGGCGATCCGGCGCCGTAAGCGGCGCCGACGAACTTGTCCATCGTCGCCTTGTATGCGGAGCTCATTTGGCACGTCACGATGATGTGCAGCCCGATATCCTGAGCCGCGGGCAACAAAGGCGCCAATGGTGCCATCGGCGGTATACCTCCGGCCGCCGCCACAATCATGTGCCAGTCATCGACGAGAAGAACAACATCGAATCCGCTCCACCATGAGCGGGACCGGAGTTGCGCGGTGGTCAGGTCGGCCGGCGGCAGACGCTTCTGCAGGTTGACCGCGAGGGCCTTGATAGCTTCGTCGAGCGTCGTGCTGTTCCGGTTGATTGCGCCGGCGTCGAGCAGATGGCTCTGGGGCACCGCATCCAACAACCCGGAGCGGTAGTCGGCGAGCATGAACCGCACCTGCTTTGGGCTGTTGCGAGCGCAGATAGCCCGGGCGATCGCGTGGGCGGTGCGGGTCTTTCCCGACTTCGGGGCACCGAAAATCAACAGGTGGGGCGTGGTGTACATGTGCGCGTAGGCCACCGACAGATCCGTCTCCCGCACCCCGATAGGAATGGTCCATCGAGTGCGGTAGTCGGAATCCGGTCCCGGGGGGTTCGGGTCGAGCTCGTAGAGATAGATCCGCTCTGGCAGCACCCGTACCCGCGGCGCCTGCTCAGTGTGTTGGGCCGCAACGTCATTCACCGCCGCGGTGATCGCCTCAACCAGGTTCTCGGCGCTGTGCACACCGTCGAACCGCGGCACACCGATCATCAAGTGGTGCTTCTCCGTCGACATCGCGCGGCCGGGACGATTGGCCGGGATGTCGCGGGTGGCCCGATCGATCTGCGTGTCGTTGACGTCGCCGAGCCGGAACTCGATCTTGGTGCCGAGGTAGTCGCGGACCCGCGACTTCAGTTCCGTCCAGCGCGGCGTGGTGATCACCACGTGGATGCCGAACGAGAGGCCTTGCGCCGCGAGGTCCTGGACCTGCGACTCCAGATCGGGGAATTCGCTGACGAACGCCGGCCACCCGTCGATGACCAGGAAGACGTCGCCGAACGGGTCGGAGGCGACGGGTTGGTTCGGATCCTCGCGCAGCTGCCGATAGGCGGCGATCGAGCCGACCCGGTGCTCCTTGAAGGTCGCTTCCCGTTGCCGCAGAACGGCTTGCACCTCCGCGATCACCCGCATGACACGGTCGGGCTCCGAGCGGGTGGCCACGCCACCCACGTGCGGCAGGTTCTCCAGATAGATCAGGCCGCCACCGCCGAGATCGATGCAATAGAACTGAACCTGCCGCGGTGAGTGGGTGGCCGCCGCCGACAGCATCATCGTCTGCAGCAGCGTGGATTTCCCCGTCTGCGGCGCTCCCCCGATACCGATGTTGCCGCCGGCGCCGGACACGTCCACGCCCCACGTGGCCTGCCGGTGCATCCGCGGTTCGTCCATGACGCCCAAGGCGAATCGCAGCGGTTGCCGGTCGTCCTGGGCGATGAGTTCATTGACCGGGGTGGGGTCGGTCAATGGGGGAAGCCACATCTTGTACGCATGCGACTCGGTCGTGCTGAGTTGCTCGAGCACCACCTCGCGCAGCGCCCGCCCCTTGGTTTCGATACTCATCGGCGCCGCTCTCCTCCGCAGTAAAGTGGTGCCCCCACTGCTTCGGCGCCGGCGCGAGTCATGACGCCACCGCCTCGTCGAGCACCGGTCCCGCGGTGAACTGTTGGATGCGAACCTTTTTCGGGCCGACGTGCGGGCCGGCCCCATTGCCCTCACCGTTGGTTTCCGCGCGAGCCGTCGGGACGTACGTGTTGCCGGTATACAGGGTGCTGAACTTGACCGGGTCTTCCATGCCGACCCGCAGAAATCCGACACCGCTTTCCTTGTTGGTGATGTACTGCGCCTCGGGGGTCCCGATCACGGCTTTGGATTCGTGCGAGCTGGTGGTGCGCAGCGCGATGCGGTACGTCAGGTTCGGCTCCAATTTGTCGATGCGCACACCGCCGGTCTGCAGCGACTGGGTGGCCAGCAGCAGGTGCACGCGCAGCGACCGCCCCACCCGGCAGATCCTGTCAAACAAACCGATGAAGTCCGGGTGGCTTTGCAGCAGCTCGGCGAACTCGTCGACGACGACGAAAAGCGTTGGCAGGGGCGGCAGGTCGGCGCCGCGTTCCCGGTACTTCTCGTACTCGGCCACACCGGAGAGCGCTCCGGCGGCGCCCACCTTCATGCCGGCCTGGCGCAAGATGCCCTGCCTGCGGTCGAGTTCGCCGGTCAACACCTCGCCCATGCGGCTGACGAGTTCGGCTTCCTCGGCCATGTTGGTGACCACGGCGGCGGTGTGGGGCAGCTTCTCCATGCCCAAGAACGTCGAGCCGCCTTTGAAGTCGGTCAGCAGCAGGTTGACCTGGTCCGGGTGGTGCATCGCCACCAGAGACAGGATCAGGGTGCGCAGGAATTCCGACTTGCCCGACCCGGTGGTGCCGATCAACATGCCGTGCGGCCCCGCGCCGAATTCGGCGCCCTCCTTGATGTCCAGGTACATGACGTTGCCGGTCTTGAGTTCATGTCCGAACGGGATCTTCAGGCGATCGCGGTCGGTGTCGGTGAACATCCGCCAGCGGTTCGGCACAACCTCTTCGACGCTTTGCGCGCCGACCAGCTGGTGCCATTCGGTCGCCGTCTTCTTCTGGACGTTCGTGCCCTTCTTGTCCAGGACGGTGCCGGTGATGGACCAACCGGCCAGCTTTCTCGCGATTCGGCCGGCTTGGTGCGGCGACATCCTGTCGGCGACGGATGTCACCTGACGAAACTGCTGCCCGGGCAGGCGGTCATCGGCGGTCCCGTCCTCGGCGACCCTGATGCGGTAGTTCGAGCCGCGGTGGTTGCCCAGCGTGATCACCGTGACACCGGCCCTGCCGTCGGGCGGGAAGCCCGCCCGGCCGCCGGTCAGGTCCACCACCACGACGTACGGGCCGCCGGGAAGGGAATCGGGGGTGTGTGGCCCGCGGGCCGCCAGGTCCGACAGGTTGTCGGGCCGGGTGTAGATCATCCGGACCGGCCCCGAGGCGTCGGTGTCGGTCGGATGTTGAACGTGGGGAAGCCATTTCAGCCACGACCAGTCGGGATCGTCCGGGTTCTCGGTGAGAACGCGGATCTGCAGCAGGTCCGGCGGGTGGAATACGGCCAGATGGCAGATCATGGCGGTCAACAGGCCGGCCGCCCCTGCCGGGTCGCCGCCAACCGCGATCGTCGGAAAGGTGCGCAACTGCACCAGCTTTGGACAGTCGTGGATGAGGCCGTGGGTGCGCAGGAACTTGACCACCCACATGTTGGCGACCGGTTCGAGGTATGGCTGCGGCGCCGCGGACGGGCCGGCCAGCTCGCCGCCCGTTGACGGCTTCATCAGCCGGTCCACCGCCGGCTGGTCACCGATTCCGATCCGAGTGGCGGCATAGAAGTCGGCGTTCGCCGGGCGCGACCACTGCCGCGGTGTGCCGATGAGCGAGGCGAGATCTTCGGGATGCGGTGCGTGGTAACCGAAGAACGCCACCTGCGCGCTGGCCGATGACGTCACCCGGGGACGGAGGCCGGCCAGGTAGCGCAGGTACTCCTTGCGGTCGGCGTTGATCTCGGGCACCTTCTTGCCGCCGCCACCGTGACCGGCCATCATGCCCATCGACATCATGATCATCATCAGCGGCATCATGAGCATGTACGGCGACAGCTGCCTGGTGCCGGTGACCACCATGATCGCGATCATGCCGAGCATGCACACACCCATGACGTAGGGAAGTGCCTTCTGGACGCCCGACGGCGGGATGTCCACGCCGAGGTCCTCGGGCGGAGTGAGGCTGATCTCGCCCGGGGTGAGGCGGGGACCGCGCGTCACGGAGGGGGTGAACTTCTTGGTCGTCATGAGGGACCTCCCGGGGCCGCCGCCGGGGCTTTTCGCGGGCTCGGGTCGGCGGGCAGGGTGTCGTGCTCCAGCAGCGCGGCCTCTTTGGACAGCACCGGACCGTCGACCAGGAGGCGGATGATCTCCCAGGGCGCGGACTTCGGCGCGCTCAGACCCAGGGACGACGCCGTCTGGGCGTCCGGCAACCCGTAGCGCACCCCTTGCGGGTCGACGTAGTACAGAGATTCGCCGTACCGGGGATCCGGGGACTGCAGCTGCACGAACTTGCCGCCATCGGAGTAAACCGTTGCGGGGCCTTGGATTTGCTTGATCCCCGAGTTCATGGCCGATGCCGGGATGGGCAGATGCCGTCCCGTCAACACGCTCGTCTTCGGAGCCTGATCGCCGGCTTTGCGTTCCCACGTCCAGCACAGGGTGGGGTCTTGGGGCCGGGAGACGATCTTGACCGGCTCGTCGGGCAGCGGCGAGTTGTAGACCACCTCGGGCACCTTGACGATCTCACTCGGCACCACCGCCGGGGGCTCAACCAGACCGTAGGACTGGATGGCGCGCAGCGCCGCGGCGGTGTTGGCGTTGACGGGCGCGACGCCGTCGAGCAGCACGACGAAGTAGCGCGGACCCGAGTTCGCGTGGATCTGCAGGATCGATCCGACCACCAGCTGCTCGGGCAGCCCGAAGGCGTTGGGAGATCCCGCGCCTGGGATTGCGGGCAGCTGCCAGGAGCCCGCGTCGGGCAGCGCATTGAACATGGCCGAGGAAAGGGGGCTGGGCTTCGCGGTTCCGCGGATTCCCACGGCGAAGGTCATCGGGCGGTCGCTCAAGTCGGTCGCGTGCCGCCCGTGGGTGTCCACGACCCAGTCCTTGCCCTGGTAAGACGCGAGCAGCGCCTCGTGCGGAAGGATCGGGTCGATCACGACGGGCTCGATCTGCAAAGGCATCGCCACCACCGAGGTCTGCACGACGGGGTTGATGCTTTCCGCCTGAGTGACGGTGTCGCACAACGCCCATACCGATGAGGAGTCCGAGGACACGGGCGTGGCGTAGGGCGCCCCGGGGATGCCGACCGACTGCCCCTTGGGAAACCTGCTGAGCTCGGCGGGCTTTACGGCCTTCGGCTCGGCCGGATTGCCCAACACCAGTCGCGCCGAGGTCAGGTTGTAGACGGGATGCAGTTGACCCGACACCATCAGGTAGAGCTGGTTGGTGGCGCGGTCGACGAACAGGTTACCGCTGCCGAGCTTGCCCTGCGGTTTGAAATACGCCATCGCCAGCGCGCCCACCACGACGAGCACCGAGACGAGGACGCCCAGCGCGACCGAACGGCTGTAGAACTGCAGCGGGTCGTCGAACATCCGGGTGTCGC
>NZ_LZJB01000175.1:0-13712 GCF_001666895.1 Mycobacterium sp. E3298 | reverse complement strand
GAATCCGACCCGGTCGGCGTACAAGCACGTCGTGATGTTGAGTGCGTGACCGTCGTAGACCGTCGACACCGGATACATCTCCTCGATTCGCGCGCCGTTCCAATACATTTCGGCCGCCGGTCCGCGGACATGTGAGATCGGCAGATTGTATCCGGTGCGGATTTTCGGCGTGAACGGGAGCAGCGGACCGATCGCCGTCGCGGCGATGCTCCCCGCGTTGGTGAGAAGTGACGCCGCCGCGCCGCGCTTGCCCACCCAGCGCTTGCCCTCGGACATCGATCGATGGATCGCATCCAGCCGGGCCAGCGGGTCGTCCAGGTTGGTGCCCAACGGGCACATCCAAAGACCAAACTTGTTGCCATGCTGGTCATCTGCCGAATCGTGCTCGTGATCGCGCACCGTGATCGGGCAGGCAGCCACCAGTGGCCGATCGGGCAGTTCCCCGTGATCGCCCAACCACCGCCGCACCACCCCGGCCGCCATCGCGGTCAGCACGTCGTTGCCGGTCACGCCGGCCGCCTGACGCACGGCGTGGATGCGCTCCTTGGCCCAACTGCCGGCGGCGACCGCGCGTTCGGGGCCGGGGCGCCCGTTGAACCGCGTGTAGGGCGCCCCGAGCGGCAACGCGGTGGTGTGCCCCACCAGGGCGTCGAGCACGGTGGCGATCTCGCCGGTGGCCACCTTGCCGATCAGCCCCGCACCCGACGCCGCCGCGCCCGTCAGCGACCGCAGCGGCGCGACCAGGCGGGACACCAGCCCGCCGGACGACGGGGGCGCGGGCTCGGGACGGCAGTCGGCGTAAAACGGTGGCATCGAGCGGCGGCTGGGATCAGCGCTCAGCGCGTCGGTGATCATCTGGAAACCCGCCACCCCGTCGGTCACGGTGTGGTGCACCTTGATGTAGAAGGCGAAGCGGCCGTCGTCGAGGCCGTCGATCAGATAGGACATCCACATCGGCCGGGTCCAGTCCAGCCGCAGGGCGTCCAGTTCCCCGATCAGCCGCCAGAATCCGTCACCGGACACCGTGCGACGCTGGCAATGTTGGCTCACGTCAACGGGATCCATGTGTCGCCACACCCACATGCCGCCGGTGTCCACACCGCGGTGCGGGTACTTGCGCAGCCTGGGATCGATCGGATCGTTGCCCGCGAGCGTCCTCCGATGCAGGTCGTCGACGTAGTCGGGCCCGGCGTCATCGGGCGGCGACAGGATCAGCACGGCACCGACGTGCATCGGGCTGGACACCCACTCCGCGGTCATCATCGCCGCGTCCAGCGGATCCAGCGGATTCATCTCGGCCTCCGCGACTTAAGCGGGGCGGTCGCGCTCGGTCATGGGCCCATTCAGCAGGCCCGACTGTTGCAGCGCCGCCTCGACGAACCGCTGTACCGGTCGCGCGCGGAAGAATCCGGTGTGACCGCCGCGGTACCAGACGATTTCGGGTTTGCCCCAGTGCTCCCAGAGGCGGACCACCTGCTCGCGCGGGTGCACCACCTGGTCGGCGACACCGGCGTAGATGAAACGCCCCGGCTTTCCGACCAGCGGTGCGAGCGACAGCGGCGACGTCATCCGCCCGATGGGCTCCGCGAGTTCGAAGGTCTGACGCCGGGGATCGTCGGGGCCCAGCCCGGAGTGCCGGCTCAGCAAGCCGACCAGGTCGGCGACCGGGACGCCGAGGATCGCGCAGGTCAGACCCGCCTCGAGGCTGGCTACCAACGCGGTGATGTAGCCGCCGAGCGACAGCCCGTTCAAGCCGATCTGGGATTCCGGCTCTTGCCGGCGTATCCAGGACAGCAACCGCCGGATGTCCCACACCGCCTGCGCCGTCGCGTGCACGTCGTCGAAGATGTCCTCCCCCGGAAACACCGCCCCCTTCGGCAGGCCCCGGGCCCGGGGCCCGTGCATCGGCAGGACCGGCATGACGACGTTCAGTCCGAGTTCGGCGTGTAACCGCCAGGCCCGGAACAGCGCGAGATCCAATGCGGCCCTGCCCATTTCCGTGCCGTGTATACAGACCAGCCACGGCCGCGGTTGCGGATGGCGTAGCAACAGGGCGTACTCGCGGTTGTTCGCGGTGTAGCTCATCCACCGATCCGCGCCGGGCTCCCCCGGCCGCGGCCGGTACCCGCTGTCAAAAGACATGCGGTAGAAGGATCGCCTGCCCTTCTTGACCTCGTGCACCGTGAGGTCCGAAAGCGGCGGGGGTGCACCGAAGAATCTCTTCGGATGGTCGAGCCATCCGCGCTCGCCGTAGAACGTCAGCCCGGCGACGACCTCGTCCGTGATCCGCGCGAACTCCTCGGGGCGGCTGACCGGGCGTCGCGCCTTGAGGCCCATCAGGACGACTTCGTCGCGAAACGCCTGCGCCGCCAGGGCCAGGGTGGGTCGCGCGATCGGAAGCTCGTCGGGCGCTTGGCCGAGGTAATCGCGCCACGACTCGGCCAGGTAGCGACCGGTGCTCGTGAACGGCTTGACGGCGCTGCTCAAGCCGACACCGGCGGGTGGGCTCAACGGCAACGCGCCCCCCGAGCGTCGGGAAACGCCGTCGTCGTCGGTCGGTACGGCCATGGTGGCAAACTAGCAGGCGCTGAAATCGGCGGGTTAGGGACTTACGGCCCGGTCGCCCCCGCGAAAGTCCTTGCCCGACAAGCCGACGTTGCGGAACCGGCCCGGGCCCTATGACCAGGCGCGAAGGGTCTTTCGTCACTCGCGCCGCTCGCCGGGCGGTCGTAACGTCGGAGCCGCCACAAGCACCTCAGACGCTCCCTAGGAGTCCGATCATGACCGAGGCACCGCAAAAGACCGAACCGCGCTGGGCCGAACTGTCCGATGACGTGCTGGAATCCGTCGAAACCGGCCGCAAGCAAGCCATCGATGCGGTCCGCAAATTCGTCGACCAGATCAGCCCCGTGCTCCCCGAGCAGTCGCGCCGCAAGACCGTCGTCGACGCCGCCCTGGACCTGGCCGACGAGTTGGTCACCGCCCGCATGGAGTTCTTCCGCAGCGTGGTCCGCAGCGCCGGCCACGCCGTGAGCAAGCACGGCGAGTAGACAACCCGCCCCGGCAGGCCGCCCTAGTCGAACGCATGGATCACCTGGCGGGCCACTTGCCGGATCTGTTGATAGACAACGCGATCGAGGGGTAGATCCCGATATCGCGGGATCTCCCCCGTCGTGGTGACCACGCCCGGCTCCTCGTGCGCCCAATGCGCGTTCACCTTGTCCCCCAACGCGCGCGCGGGCGGATTGTCGGACAGCACGCGGGCGTGGAAGCGCTTGATGCCGTCGACGCGCGCCGCGACCGCGAGTGCGCCGAGGAGCAGCGTGCCTATCCCCCGCCCCTGGTAGCCGTCCGCCACGGTGAGCGCGACCTCCGCCGAGGCGGGGTCGTCCTGATCCCGGACGAAGCGGGCGTCCGCCACGACCGGGCCTGCGGCGCCGTCGGTGACCACCCAAACGAAGTGGTCGACGTAGTCGACCTCGAAGAGATAGGTCAGGCGCGCATCGGTGGGAGCGCCGCCCTGGTACCGCCGGTACAGCGTCTCCCGGGAGAACGAGCCGCTGCTCTTGAACCGCTCGGCGTCGCCGGGCAGCACCGGACGCAGCGAGAGCACCGCGCCGTCCTTGATCGTCACCGGGATCGGGACGACGTATGCGGCCAGCCGCTGCCGCGCGGTGCGCAGCATGCGGTCGGCGATGACCGGCATCGCCAGCATGCGGTCGAAGGCGGCGCCGTATCCGATGTACCCGCGCACGTCCTGGACCGCCGTCACCGTTGCGGTCCTGGTGGCGTGCCGCAGCAACGCGATCTCCCCGACGATCGTCGCGGAGGACAGCTCGGTGAGCGTGACACGGCCCTTTGATCCGACGTGCCGCACCCCGATGCGGCCGGACGCGATGATCGCGAAAGACTCCGCCCGTTCCCCCTGCCGCATCAGGACCTCGCCGGCTACCGCGTGCAGGGGCTCGAGAAGGTGGGCCAACGCCTTGAGGTCCTCGGCCGGGATATCGGCGAACACGGGCAGCGCCGCGAGTTCTTCGGCGCGGACAGCCCTCACATCGGTCCACCTGTCAGCTCGGATCTCCCGCCCGAATCACACCCCGATTGCGAATCCATTGCTAAAGCGGTCATCTCGCCAATTTCGTAATTTTGCGGTCCCGGAACGGGTAACGTGGCGATGCGTCCTCCCCGATGTACGGTACGCGAGCCGCACCGCCATCGCCGGAGAAGGAAGTAGGTGACCGCTGTGACAAAAGACCCTGTCGGACTGGGACTTCGGCAGATCGGAACCGAGACCAAAGCCTTTCGGTGAACGTGCTCTTGGCCTCTACGGCCGGGCCCTCGAGGCTGGTCGGATGGATCGAGAAGGCGAACGGGGAGGGGAACATGAATACAGCGAAGTGGCGGCAGCATTGGCCACAGCGCCGGCCGGCGGCCCGTATCTATCAGCTGACCGATCGCCTCCACGAGGGACATGTTGCCCGAGTGCCCGCCCACCAGATACCCGCCACCGTGTCCGCTTGGTTGGAGGAGCTCGGTGCGCACAGCCCGCTGGTTGACGACCTCGAGCGCGCGGTTCGAGGGGAAGACTGGTCCGCGGCGCACGCCCTCGGTGAGTGCCTGTCCATCGAGATCGCCCTGGCCGACTGACCGGTCGGATCGGATGTAGCGCGGCGGGGACGTTTGCCGCCCCCCACGTGACTTTCGTCACTACCGCATAGCCGCCACGCTCCGCAGGATCGACGTTATACCGGTGCACCACGTCATCGGTATCCGTTCCGGCAGCAATGGATTCGCGCTATGAATGCACCACTGGCCTCGATGGAGAGGCCCGACTTCCGCAAGATCGAGAACCGCGCACCGTCGGTGGCACAGATGTTTGTCAACCGCGTCGCGGCGACCCCCGACGCGGAGGCCTTCCGCTATCCGCAGGACCACACCTGGGCCAGCGTGACCTGGCAGCAGGTCGGCGAACGGGTCAACAACCTGGCCGCCGGGCTGATCGCGTTGGGAATCGCACCGGAGGACCGGGTCGCGCTCGCCTCCGCGACGCGCTACGAGTGGGTCCTCGCCGACTTCGCGATCATGTGCGCGGGCGCCGCGACCACCACCGTCTACCCCACGACGAACGCCACAGATGTCGCCTACATCGTCGCCAATTCCGGGAGCCGGGTGGTGGTCGCCGAGAACCAGAGCCAGCTCGACAAGCTGATCGAGCATCGGGCCGAACTGCCCGACGTCCGCAAGGTCGTCATGATCGACGGCAACGGCGACGGCGACTGGGTGATCTCCCTCGCCGACCTCGACCTATTGGGCAAGCAACTGCTCGCGGACACGCCCGATGCCGTCAACGACAGGATCGCGGCCGTCGGTCCCGACCACCTGGCCAGCCTCATCTACACCTCCGGCACCACAGGTCGGCCCAAGGGCGTGCGACTGACGCACGGGGCATGGACGTACACCGCCGCGGCCATCGATTCGCTGGGCATCCTCGGCCCCGACGACCTGAACTTCCTGTGGCTGCCGCTGGCGCACGCGTTCGGCAAGGTGATGCTGGCGCTGCCCTTGCAGATCGGCTTCCCCACCGCCATCGACGGCCGCGTGGAGCGGATCATCGACAATCTCGCGGCCCTGCGACCGACCATCATGGGCGCGGCTCCGCGCATCTTCGAGAAGGCGCATGCCCGCATTCAGGACATGGCCGCCGAACGCGGCAGGCTCAGGAAGATCATCTTCGATTGGGCGATCGGGGTCGGCAAGAAGGTGTCGGAGGCGCGACAGTCCGGGAGGAAGCCTTCGCTGGCGTCGTCACTGGCCTACAGGCTCGCCGACCGGCTGGTGTTCACCACCATCCGCGAACGGTTCGGTGGGCGCTTGCGGTTCTTCGTTTCCGCGGCCGCCGCGCTGGACCGCGACGTCGCGCAGTGGTTCGACGCCGTCGGCATCATCGTGCTGGAGGGCTACGGGCTGACCGAGACCGCTGCCGCATCATTCATCAACCGCCCCAACGCGTATCGGTTCGGGACGGTCGGCTGGCCGTTCCCCGCCACCGATGTGAAGATCGCCGACGACGGCGAGATCCTGCTCAGGGGTCCGGGTCTGATGACCGCCTACCACGACCTACCGGACGCCACCGCCGAGGCGCTCGACGGGGACGGGTGGTTCCACACCGGCGACATCGGCGAATTGGATGACGACGGATTCCTGCGGATCACCGACCGCAAGAAGGACATGTTCAAGACCTCGCAAGGCAAATACGTCGCGCCGTCCGCGATCGACGCGCGCTTCAAGGGCTGCTGCCCGTACGTGAGCGAGATCGTGGTCTACGGCGAGGGCAAGCCGTACTGTGTCGCGCTGGTCAGTCTCGACAGCGAGGCGATCACCGACTGGGCCAACAAGAACGGCCTGGCGGGCAAGTCTTTCGCCGACATCGCGCGCGACGACAAGACGCAGCAGCTGATCGCCGGCTACATCGACGCGTTGAACACCGAACTCAATCGCTGGGAACAGATCAAGAAGTTCACGATCGCCGATCGCGAATTCACCGTCGAATCCGGCGATCTGACGCCGAGCATGAAGCTGAAGCGCAAAGTGGTCATCGACAAATTCGCCGACCGTCTGCAGGCTCTCTACGAATCCTGACGCCCCAATACCGGCCTGTTCGCCTTGCCGGGAGAGCGAAGTTTGGGGCGGCGGTCCCGGACGGGGGGATGCCGGGACCGCCGCGGATTCAGTTGGTCTCTTGGTGTTTCACGTCGCCGGTGTGATGAGCCCGTAGTGTCCGTCGTAGCGGTGATACAGCACGTTGCCACGGTCGCGGGCGGTGTCAACGAAGAACAGGAACGGCAGGCCGAGCAACCCCATCCGCTCGATGGCCTGATCGATATCCAGGCGCGGGGCCGGCTGGGGGCTGATGGTCAGCGGCAACCGGAACGGCGCCAAATCGTCCACGGTCACCGGATTGATCTGTGCCAGGCGGTATTCGGCCGGACCCTCGCGGTATAGCACGCTGTCCTGCCGCGTGGCCTTCTCCGTGAACAGGTGGAAGTCGTAGTCGAGCTGCTCCATCTCCAGCGCGGCCTCCTCCACCGTGCAGGCGGGCAGGCTGTAGGACTTGTGCCGCATGATTCGGCGTTCGCTGTCCGGCCGCGGGAAGTACTTCGGTCGGTGCGTCGGCTCGGTCTCGTGCCGCCATTCGTGCGAGCCGCCCCGTGGCATGCCACCGCGCTTGGCTTCCCAGTGTTCGGCGGCGCGCTCGAGCTGGCGGCGCAGCCGCGCCTCGAGTCGGTCGATCGCTTCCCGCGCGGTGACGCCTTCGACCTGCGCGCGCACCGGCCGGCCGTTGACATCGAGGTTGGCCTGGGCGATAACCCGGCGGGCCACCGCGGGGTCACCGTGCTCGCTCAACTTGACGTGGGCGTACAGCACCGGTTCGTGGGTCAGGTGGCCGAGCTCGCCGATCTTCGTCCGCGCGTACTCGTCGGCCCCGGGCAGCTGACCGCGCGTCGTCACCTGGACGTCTAGGGCAGCCGGGAGATCGGGTCGTTGTCTCATGGTGTCTCCCGGTCAGTGATGCAGGCCCGTGACGGGCTCGTGCGTGCTGGCTTGGATGTCGGTCGATGTCGCGGCGAACAGCTGGTTCGCCAGGTCGGAGAGCGCGCGGGCGATCGCGAGCTCGTCGCCGATCGTGGCCACGGGCTCGTCGGCCGGGTCGAGTCGCGCCAGGCCGACGCCGACCAACGTCTTGCCTTGCCAGGACAGTCGCGCCTTGGCCCGGGTCTTCTCGTCGCGCTCTTCGACCAGCACGTCGATGCGGCACGCCTTGGTGGCGTCGTCGTTCTTCGTCATCACCCGATGCGACCATCGCGCGCCGGGGCGGCAGTAGGGGCGGAAGTCCCGAATCGCGGGGCAGTTCGTCGGCCCGGCCTTGGGCCCCCCACGGCGATGAAAGGGCCAGCAAATGCGCGGACGCCCGCGAAGAAAACGTCGAACTTAATCGACATTATTGCTGGGCTTAATCAACAGTTTCGTTCGCGTATATCGGGGTGCCCAACAGTAGCGGGCGTGTCCAACCTCCCGACACAGACCAAGTACCTGCATGCCTCGCGGGGCCGCCGGTCGTCGCCGCACTCAGGTGACGACCGCGAACAGGCGATACTGGCCACCGCGGAGCGGCTGCTGCAGGAACGGCCGCTCGCCGATTTCTCCGTGGACGACCTAGCAAAAGGCGCCGGGATTTCGCGTCCCACCTTCTACTTCTATTTCCGATCGAAGAACGCGGTGTTGCTGTCGCTGCTGGACCAGATGAACGGAAAGGCGCAGGCGGCCCTCCGGTCGCTCGGGGGAATCTCGTCCGGTGATCCCGCGGAGCTGTGGCGGGCGCGCATCGAGGCGTTCTTCGAGGTATCGGGCTCTCACCCGGCGGTCGCCGTGGCGGGCGCCTCGGCGAAGGCCACCAACCCCGAGGTCCGGCAGTTGTGGTCCACGCTCATGCAGAGGTGGATCTCGCTGACCACGGCCGCCATCAAGGCCGAGCGCGGCCGGGGCGCCGCCCCCGACACCGTCCCGGCCGAGCAGCTCTCGCTCGCCCTCAACATGTTGAGTGAGCGGGTGATGGCCGCGACGTTCACCGCCGAGGACGAGGCGATGCCCGAGGACCGGGCGGTCGACACGCTGCTGCACATCTGGCTGGCCAGCATCTATCAGCGCTGACCGAGCGCCCGCCGGGCCCGGTCCAGGCTCTCGTCGATCAGCCGGTCCACGGCGCCGAAATAAGCGGGCGACGGTGGTTTCCCCGCCAGTTCGGCGATCGCCTCTTGCTCCCCGAAAACGTCTGCGTGGTCGAGGTTTTCGGACATCCGGTCGGCGTGCACGGCCAGTCCGGCCAGCAACTCGCCGCATTGGGAGCCGGCGGCGACGGCCCGCCGGGCCAACGTGCGCAGCGTGTCCCATTCGGCGTGCCAGGCGCCGTCCGGTCGCTCGTCGTTGGCCAGCGCCGCCGCGGTGTGCAGGGTCGACGCCAGCGGCGGTGCGGACAGGGCGGTCCGTCGGATCAGGATGGACAGCACGGGATTTCGCTTGTGCGGCATCGACGAGGAGCCCCCGCGGTTCTCGCCGCCGGATTCGGTCAGTTCGCCGATTTCTGGGCGGGCCAGGGTGACGACGTCCGAGGCGATCCGCCCCCAGGAGTCGGTGCAGCCGACGAAGGCATCGGCGGCCGCGGTGACCGGCGCCCGCGCCGTGTGCCACGGCATTCGGATGGCCAATCCCAAAGCCGTTGCGGTGCTGCGCGCCAGGCTTGCGGACACCGCGGCGGGGTCGGCGGAGCCGGTGAGCAGCGCTGCCAGCTCGGTGCTGGCGGCCAATGTGCCTGCGGCCCCGCCGATCTGGATGGGGATGACCAATGTGGACAGCGCCTCGAAGGCATCGACGACGCCGTTCAGCCAGCCGGCCGCCTTCGCCCCGAACGTGGTGGGCGCCGCGTGCTGGGTCAGGGTGCGCGCGACCATGGGCGTCAAGCGGTGCAGGGTGGCGAGTTCGGACAGCGTCGAGACCTGACCTCTGAGCTGTGCGGCGAGCTCCCCCACGGCCTCGCGCACGCCGAGCATCAGGGCGGTGTCCAGGACGTCCTGGCTGGTGAGACCGCGATGGATCCACGGCGCGACTTTCGGCGCGGCACGCTGCCGCAGCAGGCCGACGAGCCCGATGACGGGGTTGCCGCCGTCCTCGGCGGCAACCGCCACGGATTCGCAATCGTTGGCGGTCAACAGCATTGGCAGGTCCGCCCCCGCGCACTCGGGCGGGGCCAGGCGTTCGGCGACGAGGGCGTCCAGCCAGGCGGCTTCCACCGCGGCCATCGATTCCAGCAGGGCCCGATCCGTCATGTGGTCTCGGGCGCGGTGGTCGCCGGGCCACAACAGGTTGGTCATCGCCCACCGTCTCGGTACGCCAGGAAGACGGTCTCGAGCGGACCCTGCAGGTGGATGTCGAAACGGTAATCCCGGCAATCGCTTTCGGGGACGCACAGCAGGGTGGCGCGACGATCGGCACCCAGACCCGCCAGCAGCGGGTCGGCGCCGAGGTCGCCGTCGGGCAGGTAGGCGCGGGTGAACAATCGGTCCAGCAGTCCGCGCGCGAACACGGTGAGGGCGAAGAACGGCGGCCGCCCGGGGGCGGTGGGACCGGGCGCCACCGTGGTGAAGGCATACCGGCCGCCGGCGTCGGTCGCGCACCGGCCCCAGCCCGTGAACGCGCCATGGTCGTCATGCCGGCGGCGCAGCGAACCGGCCTGCCGCGGGACGCGCCCGGCGCCGTCGGGCTGCCACAGCTCGACCAGGGCGTCGGGCACGCCGTCGCCTGCGCCGTCGTACACCGCGCCGTGCAGCCGGACCGCGTGCGCGTGCCGGTCGCCGACCAGCGCGCCGCCACCGGGATAGGGCAACCCGAGGCCCAGGAAGGGACCCACCGTCTGCCCTGGGGTGCAAGCACATTCAGTCATGGCGGCCCTCGACGGGCGTGCGGCCGCCGCCCGTCAGCACGATGTCCCACCGATATCCGGTGGCATATTCCGGCTCGGTGAGGTCGTGGTCGTAGCGGGCGATCAGCCGTCGGCGCGCGGCGGGGTCGAGGACCGACTGGAAGATCGGGTCCAGGTCGAACAGCGGGTCGCCCGGGAAGTACATCTGGGTGACCAGGCGCTGGCCGAACGCGGTCCCGAACACCGAGAAGTGGATGTGTGCGGGGCGCCAGGCGTTGTGGTGATTGCGCCACGGATACGGGCCCGGCTTGACGGTCAGGAAGCGGTAGGAGCCGTCCGGGCCGGTCAGGCACCGGCCCGCGCCGGTGAAGTTGGGGTCGAGCGGGGCCGGATGCTGGTCGCGCTGATGACGGTAGCGGCCGCCGGCGTTGGCCTGCCAGATCTCGATCAGCTGGCCGGCCGCCGGTCTGCCGGACCCGTCGACCACACGCCCGGCCACGATGACGCGTTCGCCCAGGGGTTCGCCAGGATGCCCGGCCGTCAGGTCGGCGTCGACCGCGTCGACGTCCTGGTGGCCGAAGCATGGCGCCCATAGTTCGACCCCCTCGGGATCGACCGGCACCAGGGCTTGTTTGGGATGCCGCAGTGCGGTGCCGCGGTACGGCGGGTAGTCGAGGCGGGGCTGAGCTTCCGGCCCGCGGTATTCGGCTGCGATGGCGGCGATCTCGGCCGTAATGTCACCCTGAGACGCGAGACACTCAGGCTTCATGAGCCGTGACGCTACTCTCCATGGCCCCGCACACCGCGGAAATCGGCGGCGGCGCCGGAGTCAGAGTGAGCGCACCAGCGCCGCCCGCCCCTTGGTGCGCATCTTGTAGAGCGCGGACCCGCGGTATTGCTCCATTTTCGCGGCCATCTTGTTGCCCAACTCCTCGAGCTCGGCGTCGGTGATCTTGACCTCGGGAGGTGCCGGGATCATGTCGCGCTCCTCCTCGTCGGCGTGGGCCTCAAGCACCGTCTTGAAAGAGTTCCATTCGTCCTCGTAGCCCGGCGCGCTCTGCGGCGTTCTCAGCAGCACCGAGAGCTGGTCGACCACTTGACGGTGCTCGGCGTGGGCGACGGCGATCAGCTTGGTGGCGTCCTTGAGGGCCGGGTAGTACAGGTCGTCCTCGATGCGGAAGTGGATGTCGAGCTCGATCAGCATGTCGTCGAAAAGGGCATGCCGCTCTTCGCTGTTCACCGGGGCCTCGCTGACCTTGCGGCCGAGGCCCTTGATGACGATGTGGTGTTCTTTCAGCACGTCGTAGGCGTTCACTGCGGTCTCCCTTCTCCGCTTCCCACCGCGGCACCGAGCCCGGGCCCGGGTTCGCCGCGAACTTCGACCATTCCGTTGACCAACCTCGCCTCATAGCACGGCAGCGGGGCCGCCGCCGGTCCACGCAGAACGTCGCCCGATTCGGCCGCGAACCATGAACCGTGCCAAGGACATACGAGCCGGCCACGGTCGATCCAGCCGTCGGCCATGGGGGCCGCCAGGTGCGGACACAACTCGCCGAACGCCGCAACCTCCCCGGGCCTGGTCTGGCACACCACCAGGCCCACCCCGTCGACCTCGACCCGCACCGGCTTTCCGTTCAGCGAGCTCGCCGGCAGCACCGGCGTCCATTCCGCTTTGCGCAGCCGCGCGCCCGACTGGTCGATCCCGATGCCGGACTCGAACACCAGCGCCCCGCCGAGGTAGCTGCCGGCGACGGTGATGCCGTAACCCAATGCGGTGAGGGCGATCCCGCGGCCGTGCCGACCCCGCCGGCGATCCCACCACGACCGCGCATACAGCCCGGTGGCCACCAAGTTCACCACGCCGTGCACGGCACCGACCCGGCGATCGGATTCGTGGGTGTGCTGCCAATCGGTGACACCGGTGACGGCCGACCCGATGCTGGCCAGGATCCCCAACCCGAGCGCGCGGGACGCGAACCTCGACGCGTCGCGGACTTCCGTGGCGGGCCGGCCCGGAAGCAGGCTCAGGGCGTCCAGCGCGACGGTGGTACCCAGCGCGCCGCTCGTCAGCGACGCCAGCGGCGGGTGAACCGGGTGGCCGAGCCATACCCCGTGGAGCGCATTGGTGACGCTGTCGCGGGCGCCGCCCAGGCCGTTGAAGGCGAAGCTCAGCAGGTGTTCGAACCGATAGCTCGGGCGATCCAGCCACTCTTGACGCCCGATGGCCGCCACCACGCGCGATCCGAGTTTCTGCAATCGACCGTCCAGTGACCGATCAGCCATTGCACCAGCCCTTCCTCAGATGCGTCGCCAAATTAAGGCAACGCACGCAAAATCCAACCGTTTACCCGTTGATTACCGCACGCTCACATGCGCGGTGGAGCTGACGTGACCACCGTAGCCCGGGCGTCCGGCGACGTGATTGTTCGCCGCCTGTGAGTTACCAGAAAGCATTCTGGTAAACGCCTGGCCGCGGATCGCGCCCGCTAATCGGGCGATTGACCGACGGCGGGTCGATGCGGGATTCTTGAGAGCGGAACATTTCTCTGTCTATCAGATAATCGAAGCGTCGGCCGGGGGTTACCGTGACAGTCCATCGCGACGCCTGCGCCGGCCTCGAGACCGTGTTCGCCGGCGTCCGCGAGGGGATGATTCCGGCCCACATCTACAACGACGCCGATCTGTTCGCGCTGGAGAAGGAGCGGCTGTTTTCACGGGCGTGGACGTTCGTGGCGCACGAGTCCGAGATCCCGCAGGACGGCGACTACGTGGTGCGCCGGGTCCTCGACGATTCCTTCATCATCACCCGCGACTCCTCCGGCGATGTGCGCGCCCTATTCAATATGTGCCTGCATCGCGGCATGCAGGTGTGTCGCGCGGAGATGGGCAACGCCTCCAACTTCCGCTGCCCGTACCACGGCTGGACCTACCGCAATGACGGCAAGCTCACCGGTCTGCCGTTCCACCGGGAGGCGTACGGCGGCGAGGACGGGTTCGCCCGAAGCTCCCAGACCCTGCTCCCCGCACCGAACTTCGCGAGTTACAACGGCCTGCTGTTCATCAACTTGGACCCAGGGGCCGAACCGCTCGAGGACTTCCTCGGCGACTTCAAGTTCTATCTGGACTTCTACACCAAGCAGAGCGCCGGCGGCGTGGAAGTGCGGGGGCCGCAGCGCTGGCGCATCAAGGCGAACTGGAAGATCGGCGCCGAGAATTTCGCCGGCGACATGTACCA
>NZ_LZJB01000174.1:0-1348 GCF_001666895.1 Mycobacterium sp. E3298 | reverse complement strand
GGTGCTGGCCGTCGAGGTGCTCGACCCCCGCGACGTCGAGCTGCCCGACATCGGTGACGTCGTGCTGCAGGACGCCGAATCCGGGGTCACCCGCGAGTTCACCATCGATCCCCAGCTGCGCGACGATTTTGCCAGGGCTGCCGCCGCGCACCGCGCCGAGGTGGCGCGCACCGTGCGCAGCTGCGGGGCGCCGATACTGACCCTGCGCACCGACCGCGATTGGATCGCCGACATCGTCCGCTTCGTCGAGTCCCGCCGGCGCGGGGCGATGGCGGGACGGCAGTGACGGGCACTTTGACCGAGGCGCACAGACACACCAAGACGGTTTTATGACACTGCCATTGCTCGGGCCGATATCGCTGTCCGGCTTCGCACACTCCTGGTTCTTCCTGTTCCTGTTGGTCGTGTTCGGGCTGGCCGCGATGTACATCCTCATGCAGCTGGCGCGGCAGCGAAGGATGCTGCGCTTCGCCAACATGGAGCTGCTGGAAAGCGTTGCGCCCCAACGCCCTTCGCGCTGGCGGCACGTGCCGGCGATCCTGCTGGTGGCGTCGCTGGTGCTGTTCACCATCGCGATGGCGGGGCCGACCAACGACGTCCGCATTCCCCGCAACCGGGCGGTGGTGATGCTGGTGATCGACGTGTCGCAGTCGATGCGCGCCACCGATGTGCAGCCCAACCGGATGGCGGCCGCGCAGGAGGCGGCCAAGCAGTTCGCCGACGAGCTGACCCCGGGCATCAACCTGGGGCTGATCGAGTACGCGGGCACGGCCACCGTGCTGGTGTCGCCGACGACCAACCGCGACGCGACGAAGAACGCGCTGGACAAGTTGCAGTTCGCCGACCGCACCGCCACCGGGGAGGGCATCTTCACCGCGTTGCAGGCGATCGCGACGGTCGGCGCGGTGATCGGCGGCGGCGACAAGCCGCCACCGGCGCGCATCGTGCTGTTCTCGGATGGCAAGGAGACGATGCCGACCAATCCGGACAACCCGAAGGGCGCCTTCACCGCCGCGCGCACCGCCAAGGACCAGGGCGTGCCCATCTCGACGATCTCGTTCGGCACCCCGTACGGCTTCGTCGAGATCAACGACCAGCGCCAGCCCGTTCCCGTCGACGACACGACGATGAAGAAGGTCGCCGAGCTCTCCGGCGGCAGTTGGTACAACGCCGCGAGCCTGGCGGAGCTGAAGGCGGTCTACGCGACGCTGCAGCAGCAGATCGGCTACGAGACCATCAAGGGCGACGCCAGCGTGGGCTGGGTTCGGCTCGGGGCGCAACGCTTTCCAGCAGCTCCATGTTGGCGAAGCGCAGCATCCTTCGCTGCCGCGCCAGCTGCATGAGGATG
>NZ_LZJB01000173.1:0-1020 GCF_001666895.1 Mycobacterium sp. E3298 | reverse complement strand
TCGACGAGCCGGACGGCCTCGCGCAGGACCGAGCGGCTCACCCCGAAGCGCTCTTGCAACGCGTGCTCGGAACCGAGCGATTCGCCGATGGCCCAACCGCGGCGAACGATCTCCGCCTCGAGGTCCCGCGCGATTCCGGAAGCCAGTTTGTTCGCGAGGCCGGTACTCATATCAAGCCCAACGGCGTTCGGGCGCAGGGGATTTCAGCATGTGAGCAACATGCAGCCGGCGACGGGCCCGCCGCCGACCGACACGACGCCGACGTCCGGGCGACGCGATACCTGCCGCTCCCCCGCTTCCCCGCGCAACTGCAGACAACCCTCGTGCAACGCCCAGTAACCGTGCATGCGCCCCGCCGACAGCTGGCCGCCGTAGGTGTTGAGGGGAAGGTCCCCGTCTCGGGCGATCCGAGCGCCACCTTCCACGAACGGCCCGGCCTCCCCGTCACCGCAGACCCCGAGGGCCTCCAGCCACGCCAGGGTGAGATAGGTGAAGCCGTCGTACAACTCGGCGACCTTGAGGTCGGCCGGCTTCAGGTCCGTGCGCGACCACATCTGCGCCGTCGCGTCCGACATCGCCATCTTCGGGTAGTCGTCGCGGTGGAACCAGCCCCCGGCGCCGTCGGCCCCGCCGATCGCCTCCACCGCCACCGCGCGATGGGGGCAATCCCGGGTGTAATCCGTGTGCGAGACCACCACCGCAATCGAGCCGTCGATCGGGACATCGCAGTCCAGCAGGCCGAACGGGGTGGAGACCGGCCGCGCGCTCAGGTAGTCGGCCATCGTCATCGGGTCGCGATACACGGCGCGCGGATTCAGGGCGGCGTTGCGCCTGCCGTTCAGGGCGACCCAGCCCAGCTGTTGCTTGGTGGTCCCATACAACTCCATGTGGCGCCGGCAGTTCAGCGCCAGCCAATTCGCGGCGGAATAGGCGTTGGCCGCGACCAGATCGTTGACGTCGTCCATCGCGCCCACGGCGGGCCGTTCCGCACCCTCCGGCGTCTCGAACATCCGGGCCAGC